>JAQUAC010000324.1 GCA_028687415.1 Acidocella sp.
CCGAAGATCGCCGTCATGCCGACATCCTCGACATGGGGCACGTAATCATAGGCCGTGCCCGCCGTGGTGCGGAAGCGCGCCATGGCCGACCCCCACTTGCCGGCACGTTGGCCGCGCGGAAAAGCCTCGAAGCCGGAGAAGGCCGCGAAATTGCGCGTGGTGATGGTGCCCGGCCGGGTGCGCCATTTTCTGTTGCCCGGCAGTTGCGCGAAATAGGCGGCTTCCAGCCCCGCACTCTCTTGCGCGACGACGCCGCCACTATTGGCAATGACCGTGCGGGTTAAGCCGGACAGCCGATCCAGCTCCTCGATCGTGTCCGCATAGACCGTCAGCGAAAAATGATGCTCGCCCATGGCGATTTTGCCCGAGGCGAGATGATCTTGTGCATCTGCCAGATCATTGATTTGCGATTTGGCTTTGTCGTTCGCGGCCGTCATCTGAGCGGATTTCAGGCCAAGCCGCTTTTCAGAGGTATGCCGTGCGTGAAAATCGAAGGTGTGGACCATCACCACCGGGCACGGCAGGGAAAAGACCCCATCATACATGCCGGCATAGGTTTCGGACGGATACTCGCGATAGCCGAAGATCGCCCCGAACCGGGACACGCCCGGCCCGCGCAGCTCAAAGGCGCGGCGGCCGAAGATCGCGCGATCGGTATAGAGGGCGGCACCGAGCGGGCCACTGACCAGGGGCACCGGCGCCGCCGTGCCCGTCAGGATCAGGCGCAGCGCTTCGGCGATCTCACTGAAATAGAACTGGCCATTGGCGGCAGGCCTCAGGCCCAGCCGGCGGACATCATAAGGGGCGAGGGTTTGGCTGATGGTTTGCCAAATCTCCTCTAGTTGGCGGATGCCTTCGGCGGTTGCGTGGGGCTTCTGGCGCTCCCGTTTGCCACCGAACAAGGAGCCCGTGGCGCCGCCCGCCTTCCCGCCCAGCGGATTGCGGGGGGAGACAATCACCGTCAGATACCAAGTGTTTTGGTAGAGGCGGCCCGTGAGGACGCGCTCGCGATAGGCACGATCGAGCGAAGCCGCGAACTCATTGGGCATAACCGCGTGTGCGAGTTGCCCAGCCCCCGGCCCTCGGACGAAGGCCGAATGCAGCGTCACGTTGTCGTCCGCGACGTTCTTGCAGAGCGCATTGACCGTGACCAGGCTCGCGGCGCGATCCGCATCAGCGGCCAGCTCATAGGGAGCGCCGGGGATTTCGGCCATGGCGAGAACGCTGCCATCATCCATGAGCAGGATGTCGGGCCGAATATGTCCGAGATACGGCAAATAGCGTTCGGCGCTGCGTTCCGCCCTGATTCGATTACCGGGCATCGTGCATCCCCCTGCCCTTCTGGACCTTCATCGGGAATGGCGCGGGAGATGCCCCGCCCCAAGCCTGATTTTCCCCGGCGCCGGTGGCCTTGGTGCGGAACCACAGCCAGGCCACACGGGGCGCATTGTAGTCGTAGCGAACGAGCCAGCGCGCCCCGAACCAGAGCGGCAGCACCAGCGTCAGATAAAAGGGGTTGTGTCCAAAGATGACGATCATCGCCCCGATCATGATGATTGCCACGGCCATCTCGATCGGCAGCCCGAGAAACAGCGCGGGCCGTGTCGCGGCGACAAATAGAGGATCGCGCTGCCTCTCGCTCATGGCTCAGCCACCGCCCACGAAGGTTGTCACGAGGTAGGAGCTGCCGAACACCAGAACCAGGCCAGCAGCGAGCCAGCCGATCGCGTGGAAGCCCATGCGGCCGGTCCAGCACATGAAGCCGACTGCGGCCACGGCGAGCACGGCAACGCCCTCGCCGAACGGGCCGAGGATGAATGTCGCGATGTTGTCGATGATGGTTGTGGGGCTGGTGCCGCCAGAAACCACCTGGGCATGTGCGACGGCGGGAAGAAGGAGACCGGCTGCCACAATAACGGCAGGCTGTAACCATGAGCCCCGGCTCATCTTGCTAGTCGTCCCAGCCGCGAAATTTGCCACGCCAGCGCGCAGCCTAGTGAGTCTTTGTTTCACCGTGAGTTTCCTGTTTTGGGGGTTGAGCCGGGCCGCTGGGGCCAGAAGCGCGGGACGCTTGAAGCGTCACCGCATGCGCCGCCGCGAAGCCAGCCGGGCCGATCGAGTTCGGGAACACATCCCAGGATGGCGAGCGCGGAGGAGATGAGGCGGATGACGGGCTGGCCTGACGGGAGGCGCTGGCCTTGGGGGCTTGCACGCTATCGGCGGGGTCGATTTCGGGCACAACATATTTGGCGGTTGAAACCACGTGGTTGACGTAGCCGTTCTGGAACCCCTGCCAGGCTGATCCCGTGTTGTAGCGTGATAGCGCCGCTAGGAGCGCCGCTTGGCGGCCCTGCCCGTCCGGCCGCTTGTAGTCCTGCGCCAGCAGCTTGCCGCCTGCCCGCACCGATGCACAGGCATCAAAGGCCGTGGTGACCGTCAGCCCCAAGCGAGTGAGGTTCGCGCTATCGATCTGCATGAGGCCGAGATCAACCGAATGTCCGGCGGCAATCAGCCGTTTGGCAACGGCAATCGCGCCGGGCGCATCCAGGGGTCGCATGCTCTGGCGCGTGGTGTTGTCGTGAATCGCCAAAGTGTTGAACCCCGACTCGGTGCTGGCAACAGCTGCCAGCGTGCCCGGTGCGACCTCGGGGGCGCAGCGATTCGCGAGAGCGAGGAAAAGGGCCGGGGCGATCAGCATCTTTCGCCCTTCCCGCTAAGGCTGGCCACCAGGCTGTAATTTTTCATGAATTGCATATTGCCGAATCGCACCATAGCAGTCAATAAAGCATATTGAATATCGTATAAAGGGTATGTTTTTGCAGGAATCGGCGCGGCTTACTTACAATCGGCGTATGGGACGTCGGAAAATGGATGCGCGGGCGATCAATGTTTTGCTGCCAACGGTTGCGTTGGCGGCTATCCCGGACTTGCTCCGAGAGCGAGAAGATCGATCGGAGTTTTTGCGGGAAGCAGTCGAGCTTGAGATCGCGATCCGTTCGTTGGACGTGTATCCCGAACTTCTCGGGTATCTGACGGCGAATGAATCGTTGGCTGAGTTTTGCGCGCGGGCAGTACGCCAAGCTGCGCAGCGGCGTATCAAAATGCTTAAGGAGAACATCGCCGAGGA
>JAQUAC010000325.1 GCA_028687415.1 Acidocella sp.
TTCAACCCGCCCGACCTCATGCCCTTCCACCAGCACCAGGCCACTATTGGCCACTACCGCCTGTAGCTCGTCGGTCTCTGAGTCTTCCAAACGTCTTGTCAAATGTGCTGCCCTCTTATCCACAAACCGCGCCATAAGTTTCACGTGGAGCGTGTCGGAGACACGATCCTCGACCGCCCGGGCGCGCATGGCCCAGGTATCGGCATCGCGCATCCAGTCCGCTCGTGCGGTTATATAGGCCCAAACGCGTACATCCGTCAGCCTTTGCATGAGCGTATCGATATCGCCCTCGATTTTGTCGAGGTTTTCGATCTCGCGGCGGACCCAATCCTCGGGCAGTTTCTCGCTGGCGCGCAGGTGGTTGAAGATCTTGCCGCAGAGCTTGACGTGGGAATCCGTGGCCAGTTTGCGGAAATCCGGGATCTGGCAGGCCTCCCACAGCAGTTTCACCGCGGTTCGGCCCTGGGCTGCCTTGCGAATATCGGCATCGTGGTGCAGCGCGGCCAAAGTGAGCAGATCCGTTGCGTCCTGCCCGCGCGTCAGGCCGGGCTTGCCGGGGGGCGCGGTCAGGCTGTCCAGCAATGCGTCTATGGAATTGAAGTCCAGCGCCGCGTTGCGCCAGCAGAGCTGCTCCAGCGGCTCAAACTCATGCGCTTCCACCGCTTCCACCAGCTGTTCGCCCAGAGGCGGGCAATCCGCGGTAACGCCGAACGTGCCGTCCCGCATGCCGCGCCCGGCCCGGCCCGCAATCTGCGCGACTTCCGTCGGCATCAGCAAACGGGAGCGGTGGCCGTCGAATTTCTGCACGCCCGCGAAGGCGACATGGTCGACATCCATGTTCAGCCCCATGCCGATGGCATCCGTCGCGACCAGGAAATCCACCTCCTTCTCCTGATACAGCGCTACCTGGGCATTGCGGGTGCGGGGCGAGAGGCGGCCCATGACCACGGCACAGCCGCCCCGGCGGCGGCGCACGGCCTCGGCGATGGCATAGACATCAGCGGCGGAGAACGCGACGATGGCCGAGCGCGGCGGCAGGCGGGAGAGTTTCACCGGCCCGGCGTATGAGAGTTCGGAGAGGCGCGGGCGGGTCTCGATCTCCACCCCCGGCACCAAGCGGCGCAGCAGCGGCTTGATCGTCTCCGCGCCCAGAAACATGGTTTCCACCAGCCCGCGCGCGTGCAGCAGACGGTCGGTGAAGACATGGCCGCGATCCGGGTCCGCGCAGAGCTGGATCTCGTCCACGGCGATGAACTCCACCTTGCGGTCGAGTGGCATGGCCTCCACCGTGCAGGCGAACCAGCGCGCGCCGGGGGGCACGATCTTCTCCTCGCCGGTGATGAGCGCCACGTTGCGGATGCCCTTGCGGGCCACCATGCGGTCGTAATTCTCACGTGCCAGCAGCCGCAGCGGGAAGCCGATGATGCCGGAGGTGTGGCCCAGCAGCCGCTCAATGGCGAGATGCGTCTTGCCGGTGTTGGTGGGGCCAAGCACGGCCTTCACCCTTGGTTGGAATCCGGACATGGAGGAGACTTAGGGCACGCGGCCGGCTTTGCAAACGGGGCGCCTAGCGTCTTGCCTCGAAATCGATGCGCGGGTCTGCCCAGGCGAGCAGCATATCCCCCGCGATGCGCGCCAGTAGCCCGGCCAGGGTATAGATGTAGAGTGTGCCGAACATCACCGGGTAGTCCCGTTGCAGCACCGCCTGGTAGCCGAGCAGGCCGAGACCGTTGACGGAGAAGATGATCTCCACCAGCAGCGTGGCGCCGAACAATATGGCGGTGAAGGCGCCGGGCAGCGTGGCGATGTTGAGCAGCAACGCGTTGGGCAGCATGTGGCGCAGCAGCACGCGGCGCTCGCCCAGCCCCTTGGCGCGGGCGGCCAGCACGTAGAGCTTGCCCACCTCCTCCAGCACGGCGTTCTTCATCAGCAGGGTGAGCGTGGCCAGCCCGCCCGCCGTGAGGGCCGCCGTGGGCAGCACCACGTGCCAGGCGAAATCCATGAAGCGCGCGGGCCAGGGCCAGGCGGCGGCACCGGGAGAGGCCAGCCCGCGCAGGGGAAATAGCGGCCATGCTCCGCCCTGACCGAAGAGCAGTATCAGCAGCACCGCCAGCAAAAACCCCGGCACGGCATAGAGCGCCAGCACCAGGGCGGAGGTGGCGGCGTCGAACCGCCCGCCATTGCGTGCCGCCTTGGCCACGCCCAGCGGAATGGCGATGAGATAGGCGAGCAGCGTGGACCACAGCCCCAGCGCCAGCGAGACCGGCAGGCGCTGGCGGATGAGCGTGGTCACTGGCACGCCCTGAAAGTAGCTGGTGCCGAGGTTGAAGCTGAGATAGCCGCGCAGCATGTGGCCGAACCGCGTGAGCGGCTTCTCATCAAAGCCGAATTGTGCGGCGAGTTGGGCGCGGGCGGCATCGTCCAGCCCCGTGCCGCCACGGTACAGCCCGCCGCCGGGGGGCAGATGCGGCTGCGCCAGCAGCGCCTCCACCGGCCCGCCGGGGGCGAATTGCACCACGCAGAAATTCAGCGCGATGATGGCGAATAAAGTGACCGGCACCAGCAGCAGGCGCTTCAGCAGATAGCGCCTCATTTCGCCCACCACAGCGTATAGTCGTGCCCCGCCTGCACCGGCGCCGCCGGTTTGGCGACGCGGCCTGGCCAGTATTCCAGCCACTCGCCCGCCGGGTGGAAGAGCGGCACCATATAGGCCCCCGCCTGCAACAGCCGGTCCAGCGCCTGAATGGCGGCGCGCTTCCGCGCCGGGGTTTGCGCGGCTTCCTCCGTGGCGATTGCGGCATCAATGGCCGGGCTGCACACCCCGGCGAGGTTTTGGCTGCCCGGCTGCCGCGCGGCGGCACAGCCCCAATAGCCCTCCTGTTCGCTGCCGGGATAATCGGATTCCGGGACGCTATCGGGCGTCATGTCGAAATCGAAATGCGTTAGGCGCTGGGCGTAGCTGGCCGGATCGGTGAGGTGGATTTCGGCGTCGATGCCCAGCAGCGCGAGATTATGCGCATAAGGCAGGGCGATGCGTTCGTCGCGCTCGCTGTCCAGCAGGATTTCGATGCGCATCCGTGCGCCCGCCGCATTGACG
>JAQUAC010000326.1 GCA_028687415.1 Acidocella sp.
CCACCACTTGCCCAGCGGTCACGCTCTGCCCTGCCAGCACCTCAACCCCGGTGATAATCCCCCTGGCTGGCAGATCAATCTCCCGCGCTCCGCCCTCAGTAGTGATGCTGCCATAGGCGGTGACCGTGCGCGGTAATGTGGCTAAGGCCAGATGCATGGTGCTCACAGCCACGCTGGGAGCCGGGCTTGCCGGTACCAGGGCAGGCCCACGCAGGACCAGATACAGCACAACACCGAGAGCCAGCACGGCGCCGGAGATAAAATATTTCTTCATGGCGCGAGCTCCGGCGTGGCGATTGGTGGCAGGCCCAGGCCAAGCAGCGTGGCGAGGGAAAGTTCAGCAATCCGCGCCTGCGTGTTCAGGGCGATGGCCTCGCGCCCTCGCTCACCGGCGGCGGTTTGCAGATTGGCGGCACTCAACGCATCCAGCATGCCGGCGGCATAGGCGTGCCGCGCCTGTACCGCGATAACACCCGCCCCCCGCGCCTGTGCATCCGCCGCGGCGTTCTGTGCCCGTAGCAAGGCGGCATCGGCCAGCAATGCCCGCGCCCCGCCATCGGCGGCCGCCAGGCTGGCACGGAATTGCGCGCCCAGTGCCGCGCGGGTAGCCCTGGCGCTGGCGATGCCGGCGCGGTTGCGGTTAAACAACGGCAAGGTCAGCGTTACCTGTGGCCCGGCGCTCATCACATTCGCTGTATCGCGTCCACCGGCAGCCCCGATGCTCACCGGCAGGAATTGGCTCAGGATTGCGCCACGCAGCTTGGCGTCCGCCTGGGTATAGCCATAGCTGAGCGCGATGAGGTCCGGCCGCCGTTGTGCCAGCGTGTCCAGCGCCTGCTTGGCCTGCGCGGCCGAGACTGTCTGAACCTGCGGCGGCGCCAGCGGAATCTCGGTGCCCGGCTCCAGCCCCAGCAGCGCGTCGAGCTGGTCGCGGTCATGGCTCAAGCCCTGCTCGGCGGTATTCAGCGCCGTCTGCACTGTTGCCAGCGCCGCCATGCTGGTGGAGGCTTCATTGAGTGTAAGGTTATGTGCGGCCACCTGTTTGGCGGTGCTCTGGTTCACGGCATTTAGCCCCGCCGCGTTGGCGCGCAGGCTGGCAATCATCCGGGCGTCGCCATCCAGGGTGACGCATAATTGCTCGGCCTGGCTTGCCACCTGCCATTCCTGCCACAAAATCCCGGCATCCACCTGCGAAAGCCCGGCCTGCGCGGCCTGCTTGTCGGCCTTGTAGGTAATCAGCGCCGAGACATCCTGCATCAGACTGCCGGAAATCGCGGACACATCCCCCGGCCCGCCCAGCAATGCCTCAAACCCGCCGCTTATGGAGGGATCGGGCGGCAGCCCGGCGGCCAGCAGATCCGCCTGGGCAATACCTCGCTGCGCCCGCGCCGCCGCCAGATCCGGGTTATTGAGTACGGCAAGCTCCGCCACATCGCGCAGGCTGAGCGCGCCATTGGCCGGAATTTGAAGCCCTGCATGGTCAAGTGCTGCGATTGATGGTTGCAGTTGCGCAGCAAGGTTGAGCGGAGCGGGGTGGTAGCTGGCACAACCGGCAATAGCCAACACCAGAAGCCAGGGCAGGGGGCGGCAGCGCCCCTTACCCACGCGCGGCATCCGGCCTGCGGTTTTGTGTCCAGCTTGGCAAATTTCACTCTCTCGATAAGCGGATTCAGCACTCCACCGAATCACGCTTATCATGCGCCACCGCCGTGGCGAAGACGCGCCGGGTGAATTTACGCCGTTACGGCACGCAGGCGTTTCAGGCTTTCTTCCCGGCCCAGCGCGATCAGCGTCGCGTCGATGCCCGGGCTCATGGTCGAGCCGGTCAGCGCCGCGCGTAGCGGCTGCGCCACTTGGCCCAGCTTGCGGCCCTCGGCCTCGGCAAAGGCCCGCAGCATTGCATTGAGCGCTTCCGCCTCGAACGCGGTATTTTCCAGAACCGTAACAAGCCGCCCCAGCATTTCCTTCGCCTCATGGGTCAGCAGCGCCTCGGCCTTCGGCTCAAAGGCCAAAGGCACTTCACGAGCCAGAAACGCCGCGGACCCAGCCAGCTCATCAAGGGTTTTCGCCCGCTCCTTGAGCCCCGGCATCAGGGTGAGGATGCGCTCCATCGCCAGCGTGTCCACGGTGAGGCCGGATTTCACCAGCCGCTCCACCACATCCTCGCGCAGCCGCGCATCGTCCGCCTGGCGCAGCCACATGCCATTCAGGTGCGTGAGCTTGGCGTAATCCATGCGGCTCGCCGCGCGGCCCACGCCGTCCAACGTGAACAAAGCAATCTGCTCCTCGCGGCTCAGGAATTCGGAATCCCCATGCCCCCAGCCCAGACGCAGCAAATAGTTGCACAGCGCCTCGGGCAGGAAACCCTGCTCGCGGAATTCCAGAATGCTCACCGCGCCGTGGCGCTTGGAGAGCTTCGCCCCATCCGCGCCGTGGATCAGCGGGATATGCGCGAATTTTGGTTTTTCCCAGCCCATGGCGTCATAAATTTGAATCTGCCTGAACGTGTTGGTCAGATGGTCGTCACCCCGGATGACATGCGTGATCGCCATATCATGGTCATCCACCACCACCGCATGCAGATAAGTCGGCGTGCCGTCCGAGCGCAGGATGATCATGTCATCCATCTCGGCATTCTGCACTTTCACAGTGCCCTGCACGAGATCTTCCAATACCACCTCGCCCTCGCGCGGGGCCTTTAGGCGGATGGCGGGCTTCACGCCGGCGGGGGCTTCGGATTCATCGCGGTCGCGCCAGCGTCCATCGTAACGCGGCGGGCGCTTCTCGGCCATCGCCTGCTCGCGCATCGCCTGCAGCTCTTCCGGCGTGCAGTAGCATTTATACGCTTTGCCCTGGGCCAGCAGCTCCATAGCCACTTCCACATGCCGCGCCTCGTTCTTCGTTTGGTACACGGGCGGCGCGTCGGATTTCAGACCGAGCCAGTCCAGCCCATCCAGGATAACCTGCACGGCTTCCTGGGTCGAGCGCGCGCGGTCCGTATCCTCGATACGGAGCACGAATTCGCCGCCATGGTGGCGGGCGAAGAGGAAGTTGAAGAGCGCGGTGCGGGCGCCGCCGATATGCAGCAGCCCGGTG
>JAQUAC010000327.1 GCA_028687415.1 Acidocella sp.
CGCCGGTATGGTGGATGAGCACGCGCCCGCCGGATTTAAGGGAGAGCGGCAGGTGGTATGGGGTTTTCTCATACATCACGTCCACGCCATCGCAGCTTGGACCCGCCAGCACGACCGGGCCGGTGGGACCGGTGCCGGCAGAGATACGGTAGCGAATCGCCTCGCCCTCGGTTTCCGCCAAGCCGCCGAAGCGCCCGATATCGAGATACACCCAGCGGCGCTCATCCTCCGGCATGCGCTGGCAGACCAGCACGGCCTCGGAGACCACCATGCCCGCATTGCCGACCATGGCGCGGCCGGGCTCGATCAGCATATCCGGCAGGTCGTTGCCGAAATGCTCGATCATGGCGTCCATGATGTCCGTGCCGAAAGTGCCGGCTTCGGGCACGTCGTCCAAATAGCGCACGGGGAAGCCGCCGCCGAGGTTGAGCATTTTCAGCTCCAGCCCCTGGGCTTTCAAATCGGTGAACAGCATCGCGACTTCGGCGATGGCGAGCTTATAGGCTTCGGTGCCGGTCTGCTGGCTGCCGACATGGAAGGACAGCCCATGCGGCACCAGCCCCATGGCCGGGGCGGCGAGCAGCAGCGCTTTCGCGCGCTCCAGCGTGGTGCCGAATTTCTTCGAGAGCGGCCATTCCGCGCCGACATTATTCACGGCGATGCGGCAATACACTTTCGCACCCGGCGCGTGGGCGGCGATTTTCTCCAGCTCCTCGGCGGAGTCGAAGGCATAGAGCGGCACGCCGTGCTTATGCGCGGCGGCGATGGCGGAGGGTTTCTTCACCGTGTTGCCGAAGCTGATGGCGCCGGCGGGGGCGCCGGCCTGCAGGCAAGCCTCGATCTCGGGCAGGGAGGCGGCATCGAAGCACGATTCCATGCCCGCCAGCAGGCGCAGGATTTCCGGGGCGGGGTTTGCCTTCACCGCGTAATAGATTTTTGCCGCCGGCAGGGCGGCGTGCAAGCGCGCGTAGTTCTCGGCTACGCGGTCCAGATCCAGCACCAGGCACGGGGTTGCCGGCATGGTATCAAGAAACGAAGCGATTTTGGGAGTCATCGCCCTCATCCTTTCTCAAAATGTCCGTCTGTTGAGGCGGCGGACATGGTTACAAAACGGTCCAACGAACCAGCCGACTTCCAGGTTGCCCCAGTCGTGCTGCCAGAACGCTTGACGCCGTTGCGTAACCGGAGAACCGGCAGAGGCACGTACGTTGCTGCGTGGGGGCGAAATACGGCTATTTTCTCCTGCGGCGCAAAAATTTTTTTTCGTTGCGGGAAATCGCGAATTGTCACCAATTGCAACCTGGCCTGCCCAAAGCCCCAGCACCCGGCTATTGTAACAGTCATGGAAACGCTACCGCATATTCTTGTCGTCGATGATGATCGTGAAATCCGTGATCTGCTGGCCAAGTTCCTGGAACGTCAGCGCCTGCGCGTGACCACCGCGCGGGATGCGAAAGAGGCGCGCCGGGCCTTCGTCAACGGCCATTACCAGCTTGTGGTGCTGGATTTGATGCTGCCCGGCGAGGGCGGGTTGGAACTCGCGCGCTGGTTCCGCACCGAGACGAACGTGCCGATTATCATGCTCACCGCCATGGCGGAGGAGACGGACCGGATCATCGGGCTGGAACTCGGCGCCGACGATTACGTGACCAAACCCTTTAACCCTAGAGAGCTGCTGGCGCGCATCCGCGCCGTGCTGCGCCGTACCGGGGAGAGCGAGGACCGCGTCCTCGAGCACACGGCGAAGACCTACCATTTCTCCGGCTGGGTGCTGGAGACCGCGCGCCGCCGTCTGCTGGACCCGAGCGGGGTGGAGGTTTCCATCACCGGCGGCGAGTACGACCTTCTGGTGGCGCTGCTGGACCGCCCCAACCGCGTGCTGACGCGTGACATGCTGCTGGATCTGCTGCGCGGCCGCCAAGCCGGGCCGTTTGACCGGGCCATCGATGTTGCCGTCTCCCGCCTGCGGCGCAAGCTGGAGGATGACGGGCGCAACGCCCAGCTGATCAAGACCGTGCGTGGCGGCGGCTATGTGCTCTCCACCCCGGTGGAGCGGTATTGAAGCTTTGCCCCATGCCGCGCAGTCTGGCGCGGCGCACGATCTTCATCCTGCTGGTGGGCTTCGCCTGCATCCAGCTGTTGGGTCTGCTTATCCATACCTTCCATGAGATGAAGCTGGAGCGCCTGGCCCAGGAGCAGGATTTCGCCATGCGCGCGGCGGTGATCTACCGGCACGTGGCGCTGGCCGCTCCGGGGGACCGCGCCATGCTGGTGGCCAGGCAGCCGGTGCCGGATGGCGACACGATGAGCCTGACCCTGTTGCCGCCGGTTGCCGATACCTTCCCCATGCCGCTGGACGCGCGCGAGATGATACGAGGTGTTTTGCTCTCCACCGGTATGCCGCCGGAGCTGCGCCCGCACGGGCTGATCCTGCGGGTTTCCGCCGGGCTGCCGCTGCACTACATTATCAGCTTCGGTCTGCCGGACGGGTTGTTTTTTCCGCAGCCGCCACCGCTGCCGGACGATGCGGGTATGCCGCCGCCATTTCCGCCGGATGCGATGGCGCCGCCGCTTTTCTGGTTGACCATTACCACCCCGCTGAAGCCCCCGGCGCCCTGGCGCTCGCCGGGCTTCGCCACGGCCTTCATCGTAATGATGCTGTTGGGGGGGGTGATGATCACCTGGGCCGTGCGGACATTGCTGACACCGGTGAAGACGCTGGCCGCCGCCGCCGAGGCATTGGGGCGGGACGTGGCCAACGCCAATCCCCTGCCCGAAACCGGGCCGAGTGAGATCGTCACCGCTGCAATCGCCTTCAATACCATGGCGGCGCGCATCCGCCGTTTTGTGGAGGACCGCACCTTTCTGCTCACGGCGATCGGGCACGACCTGCGCACGCCGATTACGCGGCTGAAGCTGCGCGCCGAGTATATGGATGACGAAGAGCAACGCATGAAAATGCTGGCGGACCTGGATGAGATGGAGGCGATGGTGGCGGCCACACTCGCCTTCGGGCGGGACGCCACGGCAAGCGAGCCGGTGGTGCGGCTGGATCTGGCGAGCCTG
>JAQUAC010000328.1 GCA_028687415.1 Acidocella sp.
GTAGGCCAGCCCAATGACACGCAATTCCGGACTCAGCCGCAAGCCCTCCGAAACCGCCATCCAGGGCCGCCTCGACCTTGACGGCACCGGGCAGGCCGATATCGCCACTGGTGTCGGCTTCTTCGACCATATGCTCACCGCCTTCGCCCGGCACGGGCTGTTCAATCTGCGTGTGCAGGCCAAGGGTGATCTGCATATCGATACGCACCACACTGTGGAAGATGTCGGCATCCTGCTTGGCCAGACGCTGGAGACCGCGCTGGGCGAGAAGCGCGGCATTCAGCGCTTCGGCCATGCCGTGGCCCCCATGGACGAGGCGCTGGTGGAAGCGGTGGTGGACCTCTCAGGCCGGCCCTTCGTCGCCTGGAGCGTGAATTTCGAGCGCCCGATGCTGGGGCAGATGGACACGCAATTGGTGGAGGAGTTTTTCCGCGCTTTAGCCGGTAACGGGCTGTTCAACCTGCATGTGCGCCAGCTCGCCGGGCATAACGCGCACCATGTAGCCGAGGCCGCGTTCAAGGCCGTGGCGCGGGCGTTGCGCGCCGCCGTGACCATCGAGCCGCGCATGATGGGGGAAATCCCCTCCACCAAGGGCGTGATCTAACCCCGATGCTGGTGGCAGTCATAGATTATGAGAGCGGCAACCTCGCCTCCGCCGCGCGCGGGCTGAGCCTTGCCGCCGAACAGCGCGGCCTCAAGGCCGATGTGCGCATCACCTCGGACCCGGATGTGGTGGCGAAGGCCGACCGCATCGTGCTTCCCGGCCAGGGCGCCTTCGCCGATTGCGCCCGCGGCCTCGCGGGGGTTGACGGGCTGGAGCAGGCCATGTTCGCGCGGGTAGATGCGGGGGCGCCGTTCCTGGGCATCTGCGTCGGCATGCAGCTGATGGCCGAGCGCGGGCTGGAGCATGGCGTAACCAAAGGCTTCGGCTGGGTGCAAGGAGAGATCGCCAAGATGCAGGTGGGCAATGCCCGCCTGCCGCATATGGGCTGGAACGAGCTGAATTTTGAGCCCGGCGCGCATAAGCTGCTGGAGGGCCTGATGCCCGGCGACCACGCCTATTTCGTGCACTCCTACGCCCTCACCGGCGGGCGGGCGGACCAGATCATCGCCACCACGGATTACGAGGGGCCGGTTGTGGCCATGGTCGCCACCGGTAACCGCGCGGGCACGCAGTTCCATGCTGAAAAGAGCCAGCAAGTGGGCCTCAGGATTCTGGGCAACTTCCTTGCCTGGGAGCCTTGACGGACAAGCCGCTTGATTACGCGGCCAGACCGCGCGATGAGGCAGCCGTGAAAACCGATATGCCCCCTCCCGCCTCGCTGCTGGCCGAACGGCTCGAAAGCTTCGAGGACGAAGCCGATATGCACGCCCTCTCGGAGGCGGCGACCGCCGCGATTCTGGAGGGCGGCGGCTTCGGCTGGGTCAAACCGCCCAAGCCAGCGGTGATGGAACAGTATTTCCGTGGCGTCGCGTTGGTGCCTGAGCGGGAGCTTATCGTCGGGCGCATGGACGGCGTGATCTACGGCGCCGCGCAATTGCAGAAACCCTCGCGCAATAACGAGGCGCAGGCCTTCGCGGCCCACCTCATGCACCATTTCGTGGCGCCTTACGCGCGCGGGCACGGGCTGGCGCGGCTGATTCTGCGTAAGGCACAGGAGCGCGCGCGGGCATTGGGGTTTCTGGTGCTCAACCTGGATGTGCGCGAGACCCAGACCGGGGCGATGTCGCTCTACGAAGCGGAAGGCTTCATCCACTGGGGCACCCACCCCGCCTATGCGCGGGTGCGGGGCAACACCGTGCAGGGACATTTTTATTACAAGATGCTGAAATGACACTTACCCTATACCCAGCGATCGATTTGAAGGACGGCGCCTGTGTGCGCCTGCTGCGCGGCGAGATGGACCAGGCCACGGTGTTCGGCACCGACCCCGGCGCCCAGGCCGCTGCCTGGGAGAAAGCCGGATTCGGCTGGGTGCATGTGGTGGACCTGAACGGCGCCTTCGCCGGCAAGCCGGTGAATGAGGCGGCGGTGAAATCCATCCTCGCCAATGTCGGCATTCCCGTGCAGCTCGGCGGCGGCATCCGCAGCATCGCGCAGGTGGAAGCCTGGCTGGATGCCGGCATTACCCGCGTCATTCTGGGGTCGGCCGCCGCTAAGAATCCGGCACTGGTGAAGGAGGCCGCGGCCAAATTCCCCGGACGGGTGGTGGTGGGCATCGACGCCAAGGGCGGCATGGTAGCCACCGAAGGCTGGGCCGAGACCTCCGACATTGCCGCCGTGGAACTGGCCAAACGGTTCGAGGATGCGGGGATTTCCGCCATCATCTACACGGACATCGCGCGCGACGGCATGAAGACCGGGCTTAACCTCGCCGAGACCACGGCGCTGGCGGCCGCGGTGAACATCCCCATCATCGCCTCCGGCGGCGTCGCCTCCGTGGCGGACATCGTGGCGCTGAAAGCCGCCGCCGCGACGCAGCCGAATTTGAATGGTTCCATTCTGGGCCGGGCGCTGTACGATGGCAGCCTTACCCCTGCCGAGGCCCTTGCCGCATGCTGAAACTGCGCGTCATCCCCTGCCTGGACGTGAAGGACGGGCGCGTCGTCAAGGGCGTGAACTTCGTCTCCTTGCGCGATGCCGGAGACCCGGTGGAGCAGGCCGTGGTATACGACGCCGCCGGGGCGGATGAGCTGACCTTTCTGGATATCACCGCCAGCTCCGACAACCGGGATACGATTCTGGAGGTGGTCCACCGCACGGCGGAGAAAGTTTTCCTGCCGCTCACCGTCGGCGGCGGCATCCGCGCGGTGGCCGACATACGCCGCCTGCTGCTGGCGGGGGCGGATAAATGCAGCATCAACTCCGCCGCCATCTCCCGCCCCGAGCTGGTGCGGGAAGCGGCGGAGAAATTCGGCAGCCAATGCGTGGTCGTGGCCATCGACGCCCGGCAGAGCGCGCCCGGCAAATGGGAGGTGTTCTCCCATGGCGGGCGCACCAATACCGGGCTGGACGTGCTGGAATGGGCCAAACAAATGGAAAGCCTGGGCGCGGGC
>JAQUAC010000329.1 GCA_028687415.1 Acidocella sp.
TTTTTTACGCCTTCAGCGACTCGCCTGCCGCCGCGAAGCCTCTGGCCCGGTCATTCCGCTCACCCCCAAGTGGGCAGCCGCGGACCACTCTTCGGCGGAGTGCACCTGTTCGGCATACACCACCACGTTCAGGCCGCGGGCCACATCGACAATCGCCTTGACCAGACGCTGCAATCCGGCATCCTCGTGGAGGCTGGCCACGAAACTGCCATCCAGCTTGAGATAGGCCAGGCGCAGCGCGTACAAACGCGGCAATGCCGCGAGCTGGCGACCAAAGTGCTCAATCCCCAAATGCGCCCCGTGTCGCGCCAGCACCTCGGCCAGCGCCTCCAGACCGGCCAGGTTCGCATCCAGCCCGCGCTCGCTGACTTCAACCGATATCCGGCCTGCTTCGGCGCCGGCAGTTGCCAGCAGCATATCCAGCTTGTCGAGGAAGCCCGGCTCGATGAGCGAGCGCGGCGCCACGTTGATGGCGATAGGGTCGGGCGACCCGGCCAGGCTGGCAATACCGAGCCGGAGCGCCTCCAGATCGCAGGCGGAGGCCAAGCCGACCCGCACCGCGGCGGGCATGAACTGCCCGGCGGTCAGCACCGCGCCACCGTCTGGCGCCGGCAAGCGCAGCATGAACTCCCGATGGACCAAGCCACCATCGCAAGCCAGCACCGGGTAACTGATCAACGTGAACTGATGGTGGGTCAGCGCACCTTCCAGCATCTCCCGCCAGCGCCCTTCGCCCGGAGCTGGCATCGGCTGCGGCGCACCATGCGGCTCGGCCACCACAGCGGCCTCAGCCTCGGCACGCATCAGTGCAGAATCCACCCGCGACAGCAAAGCGCCGGGCGTGTCGTCACGCCGATAGGCCACCACCGCCGCATCCATCCGCAGCCCACGCTCCATGCCCACCTGCAAATCGAGGGCGGCCACCGCACTGCAAGCCCGCTCCAGCAAACCACGACCAAGTCCAAGCTCAACACCCGGCAAAAGAATGCCGAACTCGGCACCGCCAAGACGGGCCAGCGAGATATCGTCCCCGCCAGCAAAACTGCTTTCCAGCGCCTGGCCGACTGCCGCCAGCCATTCATCGGTACGCACCCGCCCGAGTTGCTGGTTGAGCGTTGCCAGATCGGCAATACGCAGCATCCCCAGGCACCCGTCCGGCGGCACATCCGCATCGGACAGCACACGCCGCAACTCCCCGTTGAAATAGGTGCGGTTCAGCAGACCCGTACCCGCATCGTGGCTGCTCTCGTCACGCAAGCCGGCAATTCGCGCCGCCTGCTCGGCAAACACTGAGCGCACCCGCTCGGACATGTGGTTGAGCGCCCGCGCCATGCTGCGCAGCTCCACCACTTTTGGTTCGTCAAGCACCCTGAACTGGCCGGCACCGATGGCTTCTGCCTGCTCGGCCATTTCCGCCAGCGGGCGTCGCACCCAGCGCAGAAGTGCAGACACGCCCATCGCCCAGAACAGCCAAATAGCCAACATCAGACTGCCCAGCTGCAGCATTCCCCGCCACAGCGCGCGGTAGGCATAGCCCCGCGCCGCAACGACTGTCACCTGCCCCATCTGGCGCCAGCCGTCACTCACCAGCGCCTGGCCGGGTCGTGCTTCCATCGGCAGCAGAGACACCAGCCAGCCGGGCACGCCCTCGGCCACGTCGGGCTGGGAGCGCTCCACCAGAACCTTGCCTCTCGTATCGGTAAGCCGGATCAACCGGTAATGCCCGCCATCGAAAAGGGCTGTCACCAGCAACTCCATTGTGGCCACGTCCTTGCTCTGCTGGGACATGGACAAAGCCAGCGACACGGCACCGTCACCGGCCTGCGCCTGGAGTTGCTGCTCGAAATAGGAGCGGGCCGTCAGCAGGCTCACCGTAAATGCACCGGCGAGCACAACGCCCATCGCCACTACAACACTGATCCACAGCCGTCTTAACAGGGACATTTCTCTTCCTTCAAGGCGTATAGCCTTCCGAACGCATGCGCAGTATCAGTTCACGCCAGCGCGACACCCGATCCACCGGAGTCGAGGCCTGCACGGCCCCGCCGACAAAAACACCCTGCATATTGAAACTGAAAACCGGAGCCAGATCCGGGCGCGAACTGGCCGGCCGGATCTCGGTGATCAGGTTGTCGAGCACCAGCGGCATCGCCTCGGGTGTCGGGTAATAGCTGAGAACCATGTGTGCCTGGGTGATGCTGCTCGCCGGCCCGCCGATGCGCGCCCGCACATAGGTCATGCGCAAGTGCCCTTCGGCAACACCCAGTTCACGCAGGGTAAAGTATTTCGCAAAGACGAAGTCCTCGCAGTCGCCCGCCCCGCGCCCGAGCGTTTCCAGCGGAGTGGCCCAATAATCAGGTTGGGCCCACACGACCATGTCGTCGGCAAAGCGGATGCGCCGGTTGAAGAACTCATTAACCCGCCGAAGCTGTTCCTCCTCGGGCAAATCGCGCCAGCCGCCAAGGGCACTGCGCCAGCCATCGACAGCCTCTACCGCCGCTGCGCCGTAGCGTTGAAGCGCAAGCTGGCGCATGCGCTCGATTTCGAAGCCGCCCCATACCAGCCCCGCCGCCAGCATGCTGGCAAGCGCCATCACCATGCGCTGCCGGCAAGGCGGTGCAATGGCTTGACATAAACGGCAAGTGAAAAAGAGAGACATTGGCCGAATCGGGAATTGGCTGGCGAATCAGCACGCCTGCATTAACTTGGTCTTGCTCGTCATGACGTGGAGGAATGAGCACCCCGGCAGCCTAGAAACAACGGCGCGGCGCAGGAAAAATTAAGTTCTGCCCGCCACGGGCCGTAGATTGTGAATAATTTATTCGCCGACGCCACATAGACGCCGCAAGAGAAGCAAAACGCAAATAATGCGCAGCGCACAAAAGATGCGACGCATAGAATCGCTATGCCTTAAGTGATAAGTCTGCAAGTGGCTCGATTGACCTGCCTTTCGAGCCTTACGATCTCCCGATATCGAGATGACAATGTTCAAAGCAACCCAGCTTTCCGTCAGTCTGGCCCTGTCCTTCCTGGCCATGTCCGCCTCCCAAGC
>JAQUAC010000330.1:0-472 GCA_028687415.1 Acidocella sp.
AAACAACAACGCCCGCCCCACGCCGACACGCGCCACCAGCACGGCCCCCAGCGCCGTGCCCGCCAACCCGAACATCAACGAGACCGGCCCACTCGCCACCGCAATTGCCGCACGATCAAATCCCAGCGCCGTATAATAAGGTGCGAGCATCGTCGCTCCCAGCGCCCCCCCCAAGCGGAAGAGCAGGATGAAGCCGATAATCACCACCGCCCCACGGCGGGAGAGGAACTCCGTGAACGGCTCCCGCACCGCCATGGCAAAGCGCGCGCCGATCCCGGCGGGCAAACTCTCCCGCGTCACCTCCGGTTCGCGCGCCAGCAGCGTCGCCACCGGCCCCAGCAGCGCCAACGCCGCCATCAGTAATATCGCCGCATGCCAGCCCGTCTTCACCGAGAGCGCGAGAACCCCGGCATTGGAGACCAGAAACGCCACCCTCCAGCCCCAGACCTCTCCGGCCAGCGCCGCCCCCTGC
>JAQUAC010000330.1:482-3050 GCA_028687415.1 Acidocella sp.
CCGCCAGGCAACGATAAGAATGTCCTGGCTCGCCGAGCAGAATGCCACCAGCCCACCCAACGCCAGGGTCAGCGCCACATGCGCCGCCGGATCACTCAGCCCCAGCGCCGCGATGCTCAAGGCCAAAGCCGCCTGCACCAGCAGCAACCAGCCCCGCCGCCGCCCGTAAAACAGAGGCTTTACCTCGTCAAACAGCGGCGCCCAGAGGAATTTCAGCAGATAGGCCAACCCGATATTCGCCGTCAGCCCGATCAGCCCCAGCCCGACATGCTCGGAGGACATCCAATACCGCAGTGTCGGTCCCGAGAGCGCCCAGGGCAGCCCGGAGGCGAAGCCAAGCATCGCCATCACGGCAAGGCTCTTTACCTCGCCAGCGGTAACGGCGCGGCGCGCCGGGGCGGCGATCTTACTGATTGGCGTTGTCGTTAATGTTATCGGCCTTAGTGAAGGTGCCGTTGACGATATTGCCCTCATCGCCAGGCTGCATTCCGTCCAGGCACTCGCCCTGCCATTGCAGCTGGGAAGTCACGGTCATGGCCCTTGCCCCACTCCCCATATGCGCCTTCAGCTGCACGTCCTTGGCATCGGCATAAACCAGCGTCTCGCGGATCTTCACCGCCCGCCCCTGCTGCCGGCAGGTGCCGTCGATCTTAAAAGTATTACCGTCGCCGGAAATATTCAGACTGTCGCAGGCGCTGCCGCCGCTGATGAAGAACTTCTGGTCGGTCAACGCATCCACACAGCTCACAGTCACCACGTTCACGGCATTGGCCAGCGGCTTGCCGTCCGGTCCGGTCACCGTCGTCGTGCTTTGCCACAACCCTGGCGCGCGGGAGGGCAGACCAGCTGCGGCCGCGCTCTGCGCCGCCAGCCCAAATATCATCAGCGCCAAAGCGAATCGAAGATTCATGGCTAAAATCTAATCAATACCCACCACAGAGGCAACGTGCCGCATAACCAAATTAGTTAAGATGCCACTTTAATTGCGTTAAGATTTTGTTTACGCTGCATTCCTCCGTTGTTTAAGGGTGAACATGACCGTCTGGTTCGATGTGGAAGATCTTATCCGCTTTTTCCAGCAGGCAATTCGCCCCACGGGCATCCAACGCTTCAGTTTTGAAACTTACAGCGCCGCGGCACGCCTCGCCACGCCGGGCCAAGATATCGGCTTCTGCCGGCGGGATACATCCGGCAACCATTTCAAGCGCGTGGATTTCACCGTTCTGGAAGCCGGCATCCGCGCCATCGCCGAGGCCTCTCACCCCGTTGCCACTCCCGCCCCGGCCGCCGCCCCCCCCCGCCAACGTCTCCTGCCCCCCTGGCTCGTGGAGATATTGCACCGCATTCCGCCGCAATACCGCCGCCCGCTCGGCGTCATGGCTCGCTCCGGCCTTACCGGGCTCGGCGCCGCACGGGATCTGGCCACCGCCTGCCTCAACGCCCTGCGCCCTAGCACCCCGCCAATGCCTCATGTCAGCGGGCGAGCCGCCACCCCGGAAGGACCGGACATCATCTTCGGCCCTGGCGACTGGCTGATCAACCTCGGCGCCTCATGGGAGCGCCCCTACACACCGGATTTCCTGACCGGCCTCACCAAGGCCGGCGCGGGCTTCGCAATGCTCGCGCATGACATGATCCCGGATCTCTTCCCGGAATGGTGCACGGAAACCATGGTGCGGGATTTCTCCCGCTGGCTGGATGAAACCGTCCCGCACACGGATATCATGTTCTCCGTCTCGCAAAACACCGCGCGGGACCTCACCGCCTGCCTGGCACGCCGGGGCAAAACCATCGCCCCGCCCGTGGTAATCCCGGTGGGTAACACGCCGCCGCGCATCACCGCCCCCCTGCCGCCGGTGCTCACCGGGCCCTACGTTCTCATGGTCGGCACCATCGAGGCCCGCAAGAACCATGGCGGCATGCTACGCGTCTGGCGCCGCCTGCTCGCCACCATGCCGGAAGCCAAGGTGCCCACGCTCGTCTTCGCCGGCAAGGCCGGCTGGCTCACGGCGGACCTCATGCAACAATTGGAGAACGCGCATTACCTGAACGGCAAGATCCGCTTCATCGACCGCCCGTCCGAAACCTGCCTCGCCAGCCTGTACCAGCATTGCCTATTCACACTCTTTCCCTCGCTCTACGAGGGCTGGGGCCTACCGGTCACGGAATCGCTGAGCTTCGGCAAGCCGGTCGCGGCCTCCAACGGCGGCGCCATCCCCGAGGCCGGGGGCAATTTCTGCGCCTATTTCGACCCGGACAACATTTCCGCGGCCTATGACGTCATTCGCAACTGGATCGAAATCCCCACGCGCGTCGCCGCCCTCAGCGCGCACATCCAAACAGATTTCACAGCGTATTTATGGAAAGACACCGCCGCCGCCCTGCTCGCGCGTTGCGCGGCAAAGGCAAAACCAGCCACCATGGCGACACTCGCTCATGCCATTTAAGCGATACAGCAAGTTATCGGGGCAAAACCAACGTATTATAAACGACAATGGCGGAGAGGGTGTCCGCCACACCCAAAAGCCTAAACACATGATATAACACAATGTCGCAACAGGCTATGCC
>JAQUAC010000037.1 GCA_028687415.1 Acidocella sp.
CCGCCAAAGATTTTTAAAAGTTGCAGCGCCACGGGCTGCGCCGGAACGCGCACAGCCAGCGTGGGTAACCCCGCCCCGGCAAGTTGCGAGACGGGGCAATCTTCCCGCCGTGGCAGCACCAGGGTCAGCGGTCCCGGCCAAAATTTTTGCGCAAGTTTTTCCGCGAGCGGATTAGGGACCACATATCTGAATGCCGCCTCCGCCGAGGCAAAATGGCAGATCAGCGGATTGAAGCTTGGCCGGCCCTTGGCCGCATAAATTGCCGCCACGGCCTCACCGTTACAGGCATCGGCGCCGAGGCCGTAGACGGTCTCGGTCCCGAACGCGACAA
The DNA here is from genome assembly GCA_028687415.1 of Acidocella sp. GTDB lineage: Bacteria > Pseudomonadota > Alphaproteobacteria > Acetobacterales > Acetobacteraceae > Acidocella. The sequence continues at coordinate 332 of JAQUAC010000037.1, forward strand.
GTTCCCCAGCACGCAGCAGCGCTGCCGCCCTGGCGATATCCTCGGGCGTCAGCCGCTCCGTCATGCCCGGCTTATGCGTCCTGTTCCGGCTTCACGGGAGCAGCAATATCCCGCGCCACTTCCGGCTTATGAAGAAGCTGATTGATCTTCGTCGCCTGCTCCAGCGCCTCGTCGGCCAGGAATTTCAGGTCCGGCACCACACGCAGCCCCAGCTTCGGCGCGATCTGCGCGCGTAGAAATGGCGAGACGCGCTTCAACGCCGGCAACAAGGGCGTGATATCCTGGTGCCCGAGCACGGTGGCGAACACCGCCGCGTGCTTCAGGTCCGGGGACATGCGCACCTCGGAGATGGTGATGTGCGCCTTGGCCAATGCCACGTCATGGAACTCCGTGCGCAGGAACACGTCAGCCAAAGCGTGACGTATTTCCTCCGCCACTCGCAGCTGGCGCTGCGAGGGCCCGGCCTCAGGGCGCGACGATCTCGGTTTCATAGCACTCAACCACGTCGCCTTCACGCAGATCCTGGAATCCGGCGAAGGACAGGCCGCATTCATAACCGCGCGCCACTTCCTTCACATCATCCTTGAAGCGCTTGAGCTGCGAGAGCTCGCCCTGATGGATGACCACGTTGTCGCGCAGCAGGCGCACGCCGCAGCCGCGCTTGACCACGCCCTCGGTGACATAACAACCCGCGACCTTGCCGGTCTTGGTGATGTTGAACACCTGACGGATTTCCGCATAGCCCAGGAACTTCTCGCGATGCACGGGGGCGAGCTTGCCCTTGACCAGCTTCTCGATGTCGTCCGCAACCTCGTAGATGATCGAGTAGTAGCGGATATCCACGCCCTCGCGGTTCGCCAGCTCACGCGCCTGCACATTGGCACGCACGTTGAAGGCGACAATGATCGCGTCGGAAGCCTTGGCAAGCTGCACGTCGCTCTCGGTGATCTGGCCAACGCCGGAGTAGACGACGCGGACGCGCACTTCCTCGTTGCCGACCTTGGTGACGACCACGCCGATCGCCTCGGCGGAGCCCTGCACGTCGGCTTTGACGACGAGCGCCACTTCCTTCTGCGCCCCGGCCTGAATCCGGGCCAGCATTTCTTCCATGGTGCCACGCCCGGCAGTCTGCGCCGCGACCTGACGCTCGCGTTGCTTCTGCTGGCGGTATTCCACGATCTCGCGGGCACGGATATCGCTTTCCACCACCACGAACGGCTCACCGGCGGTCGGCGCTCCAGATAGACCGAGGATTTCCACCGGGGTGGAAGGCTTGGCATCGGTCACGGCCTTGCCCTTGTCGTCCTGCATGGCGCGCACGCGGCCCCACTGGGCGCCGGCCACTACCACATCGCCCGCATGCAGGGTGCCTTTTTGCACCAGCACGGTGGCAACGGGGCCACGGCCACGGTCCAGACGGCTCTCGATGATCGCGCCCTCGGCCGAACGGTCCGGGTTGGCACGCAGCTCCAGCACTTCCGCTTGCAGCAGAATGGCTTCTTCCAGCTTGTCGAGGTTCAGCTTCTTCAGCGCCGAGACCTCTACATCCATCGTATCGCCGCCCATGCTTTCCACCACGATCTCGTGCTGGAGCAGCTCCTGGCGCACGCGATCCGGATTGGCGCCGGGGCGGTCGATCTTGTTGATCGCCACGATGATGGGCACCTGGGCCGCCTTGGCGTGCTTGATCGCCTCAATGGTCTGCGGCATCACGCCGTCATCGGCGGCGACAACCAGCACCACGATGTCGGTCACACCCGCGCCGCGGGCGCGCATGGCGGTGAACGCCTCATGGCCCGGCGTGTCGAGGAAGGTGATCTGCGCCCCAGAGGGCAGCTTCACCTGATAGGCGCCGATATGCTGGGTGATGCCCCCCGCCTCGCCGGCGGCGACATCGGTATGGCGCAGCGCGTCCAGCAGGCTGGTCTTGCCGTGATCCACATGGCCCATGATGGTAACAACAGGCGGGCGCGGCAGCAGCTCGGCCTCGGCATCTTCCTCGCCTTCGAGGCCGATTTCCACGTCAGAATCCGCAACGCGGCGGAATTTGTGGCCGAATTCGGTCACCACCAGCTCGGCTGTGTCGGCGTCGATGGTCTGGGTGATGGTTGCCATCACGCCCATCTTCATCAGGGCGCGCACAACATCGCGGCCCGGCGCGGCCATGCGGTTGGCCAACTCCTGCACGGTGATGGTCTCAGGCAGAATGACCTCGCGGACCACTTTCACGCCATCGGCGCGCAGCAATTCCAGTTCGGCCTGGCGGCGCTCGCGCTCACGCTGGCGGCGCACGGAAGCGAGCGAACGGGTCTTCTCGTCCTCACCCTCGATGGCTGCCTGCACGTCGATACGTCCGGCACGGCGGCGGTCATCGCCGATCTTCTTCGGCGGGGGAACCGGGGCGCCGCGCTTGGGCGCCGGGGTGGCGATACGGCGCACGCCGGGGCGGGCTTCCTCTTCCTCTTCCGGGGTACGGCCACCGGGCTTGAGCTGCAGCGTCTCGCGCGCAACCGGAGCACCGGGCGCCGGGCGGGCCGGAGCCGGGCCGGTTCTGGTGACGGGCGCGGCGGGGCGCGGGGCTGCCGGAGCGGCAGCTGCAGGCTCGGCAGCCTTCACCTCTACGGGGGCAGGCTGCGTCGCGGCCAAAGCCGCGGCGGCTTCAGCGGCGGCCTGAGCCTCGGCTTCGGCCTTGGCGGCCTCCTCGGCGGCGCGGGCGGCTTCCTCTTCGCGACGGCGAGCTTCCTCGGCGGCGGAGAGAATGGAGATCTTCTCCTGCTCGCGGCGCTCGGCCTCGCGCAGGGCAGCAGCGGCCAGCACGCGCTGGCGGTTGGCCAGCTCGGCGGCGGTAAGGGCGCGCGGTGCGGCAGCACCAGGGCGCGAACGCGGCGTGTTGGTGGGCGGCGGCGGGGGAGCCGCGCGCTCAGCCTGCGGCGCGGGGCGCTCGGCGGCGGGTTTCAGGGTCAGCGCGACAGGAGCCGCGGGCGCCGCCGGAGCAGCCGCACCGGCCGGAGCCGGAGCCAAACCGCGTTTCTTGCGCACTTCCACCTGCACAACCTTGGAGCGCCCGTGAGAGAAGCTCTGCCGCACAGATCCGGCATCGACAGTATGCCCCGCATCCCCGCGCGCCGCCGGGCGCAGCGAGAGCCTGCCTTTGGTTTCATTCTGGTCGTTGCCGTCACTCATGCCTAATCCGGTCCATTCACAGTCGTGGCCGGATTACGCCGGCCTCATTGGGCTCTACTGCCCGCTTAAAACTTTGTCCGCAACACCTTCAAGGCGTCGCGCTTCGTTTTCAATCATTCCGGCCAAGCGCCCCGGTGCCAAAACGACATGCACCGTGTGCTCCCGCCCAAAAATTTTCCCCAATGCGGCAGCGGAAAGCACCGCCACCACGGGGACCATTCTATTCCCCACGAACCGCGCCCGTTCATCCGGGCTACCGTCCGTGGCTTGCACCACCAGCCCAGCCTTGCCGGCCTGCAGCCATTCCCGCGCTTTTTCGAAGCCGGAGATCGCCGCACCGCCGCGCCGTGTCAGACCCAGCAGTTCAGCAACGCGCCTTTCCAGCGCCGCCCTCACCACGCTCGCCAGATTTGGCGGCACGGTGAGCTGCATTTTGGCGGCGCGGGGGAAAACACCACGCCGAACAGCCAAGTCTATCACATCCGCGCTGGCACTCAACCACATTCCGCGCCCGGGCAGGGTTGCGCTGGCGTCGAACACCAGCTGCCGGTCCGGCCCGGCCACGAAACGCAGCATGGCCTCACGCGGCCCCTGCTGGCGCGTGACGAGGCAGCGCCGCAGCGGCCCCCGCTCCGGCTCGTCCTCCAGCTCGTCAGGGCTCGAATCAGGCAGCGTTGTTGTCATCTCCCTCGAACCAATGCGCGCGAGCAGCCATGATGATCTCGTTGGCCTGTTCCTCGTTCAGCACGTCGCTCCCGAGGATTTCCACCAGCTCGTCACCGGCCAGATCGGCCAGATCGTCAAGCGTCTTCACGCCCTTCTCGCCGAGCGCGATGAGATCCTTGGCGGACAGCGCCTCAACGGCGGCAACCTCATCGCTCACGCCCAGGGCCACGCGCTTCTCCTCCAGCTCGTTCGCCTGGCGGGCAAGCTGGGTCTCGGCGCGGCGGTGCAACTCGGCGGCCACGTTCTCGTCGAAGCCCTCGATCTCTGCCAGCTCCTCTTCCGGGGTCAGCGCCAGATCCTCAATGGTCTCGAAGCCTTCCTGCACCAGCAGACCGGCGATCATGTCGTCCACGTCCAAACCTTCCACGAAGAGCCCGGTCTTGCGGCGGAACTCCTCCTGGCGGCGCTCGGATTCCTCGGCCTCGGTCAGGATGTCGATATCCCAGCGCGTAAGCTGCGAGGCGAGGCGCACGTTCTGGCCGCGACGGCCAATGGCGAGCGAAAGCTGGCTGTCCGGCACCACGACTTCAACGCGGCCGGCTTCCTCATCCATCACCACCTTGGAGACTTCCGCCGGGGCCAGCGCGTTCACCACGAAGGTGGCGACGTTCGGCGACCAGGGAATGATGTCGATCTTCTCGCCCTGCAGCTCGGCCACCACCGCCTGCACGCGCGAACCGCGCATACCCACGCAGGCGCCGACCGGGTCGATCGACTGATCGCGCGAGATCACGGCCATCTTGGCACGCGAACCGGGGTCGCGGGAGACGGCCTTGATCTCGATGATGCCATCATAGATTTCCGGCACTTCCTGCGCGAACAGCTTGGCCAAAAAGCCGGGATGCGTGCGGGAGAGGAAGATTTGCGGGCCGCGCGGCTCCTCGCGCACATCATAGATGAAGGCGCGGACGCGATCGCCATTGCGCAAATTCTCGCGCGGGATGGTTTCGTCGCGGCGCAGCAGCGCCTCGGCGCGGCCGAGATCGACCATCAGGTTGCCGTACTCGGTGCGCTTGACCACGCCGTTGATGATCTCGCCGACGCGGTCCTTGAACTCGTTGAACTGCTTGGCGCGCTCATACTCACGCACGCGCTGCACGATCACCTGCTTGGCGGTCTGCGCGGCGATACGGCCGAAATCGATCGGCGGCAGAGGGTCGACGATGAAATCACCGACATTCTTCTCGGGCGCGAACTTCTTGGCGATGGCGACGGGGATCTGCGTCTCCTCGTTCTCCACGGTCTCGACGATCTCGGTCCAGCGGGAGAGGCGCACATCGCCGGTCTTGCGGTCGATGACAGCGCGGATGTCCTTCTCGTGCCCGTATTTGGCGCGGCCGGCTTTCTGAATCGCCTGCTCCATCGCCTCCAGCACGTCATCGCGCTCGATCTGTTTTTCGCGCGCCACTGCATCGGCGACGAGCAGCAATTCCGGGCGGTTAACTGCGGTATCCATGAGAATCCTCTAGTTGGTCACAGTAGGTTGAGTCGTGAAGGCGATCAGCGCATCGGTGAGCACGAGCTTCGCCTTGCGGATATCGGCGCGCTTCAGCTCAACGATGTCACCATTTTCCAGCTTCAGGCGCACGAGATCGGTATCAGCATCCACCAGCGCGCCGGTGAAGCGCTTGCGCCCGCCCGGCCCTGGGAAATGCAGTTCGATTTTGGCGTCGAACCCGGCATAGCGGACAAAATCCTTCGTGCGGGTCAGCGGGCGGTCGATCCCGGCGGAAGAAACTTCCAGCGTCCAGGCGGTGGAGATCGGGTCTTCCACGTCCAGCACGGCGGAGAGCAGATGGCTCACGGCCTCGCAATCCTCCAACCGGAAGGCGGTGCCGTCGGCACGGTCGGCCATGATCTGCACGGTAGGCATCTCCGTGCCGATCACCTGCACGCGCACCAGCTCATAGCCCTGGGCTTCCAGCGGCTCAGCGATGATGTCGGCGATACGGCCTTCAAGGCCTGTATGGATGGGTCGGTTCTCAGTCACGGGTGCGAAAAATCCAATAAAAAAGGCGGCCTGTTTAGGGCCACCCTGCGGAAAAGCGGGTTTTGTTGAGCGCCTGTGTACGCTTTCCCCACCGAAACGGCAAGGGGTTTTTCAGCCGCACCTCAGCCCTGGTCCAGCGCGATCTCGTCGCAATGCACTTGCATAGCCGCCTCCATCTGCGGCTCATAGTCGGAGGCGGGCGGCGGGGGCGGCGCCGGTGCGCCCGCCTGCGTGGAGAAGCCGGTAACGAAGCAACGCATGACATGCGAGACCCCCGGCGCAACAACGGAACGGCGGTCGGCGGCGAAATACGTGCCGGCATCGTAGCGCCCGGTGATGATTTCATAGGCCGGAAAATAGGCCACGCCTGGCAGCGTCTGCGTCACCATCTCGGCCGCCACGCGTAGCACGGCCTTGGAATAGGCGGTGGCAACCAGCACATGCGTCCCCTCCCGCGCGGTTGCCACCAGCGGCACGGGCGAGACGGTGAGGATCACCCGCGCCCTTGGGTTGACGCTCCGCAGCGCGCCGATGAACGCGACCATGTCCTCCGCCACCTCGCCCACGGTAAAATTGTGGAACTCATGCCGCGCGGGGTTGAATTCGCCGCCCGCCACGCCGGGGCAGAGCGGGAATACCGCTCCATCCACCCGCGAGACCCAGGCCTCCGTAAGGCCGAGGGTGAACACGAACACGTCCAGCGCCTCGAACGCCCGGCGGATGGCGGCGAAATGCCGGGCGCGATCAAGTTTGTACTCGCGCTGAGAGAGGAAGCCGCCGGGCTGGATTTGCGGGCGGAACGGGTCGATCCAGCAATTCTCCCCGCCCCACATATCCTCCACGGGGTAGAAATTGCCGTAGGCGCGGTGGAATAGCTGCAGTAGCTGCCGGGCAGTGTAGACATTGCCCCAGCGCGCGGAGAACACGCCGTAATTGAATGCCCGCGCCTGTTCCTGTGTGGCCAGCGGGTGGGCGGGCTCGGTGATGAGATAGTTGAAATTAAGCCCTTGCAGCGTGGGGCCTATATGCTGGGCGAAGCAACTACCCGCTGTAACCACCGCATCGGCTGGGGAGATGAGGAAGGGCGGTGCTACCACCGGGTCCACCGCCTCCGGCGGCAGGGTGGCCACGGCGCGGCGCCAGAAGGCGGTGTCTGGCAGGGTCTGGTATGGATTGCTCATGCCGCCAGCAGGCTCCCAATGACATGTCGCCCATACAGCGCGTTGCCGTGCGTCGGGTCAGGGTTCCAGGCTTCCGGCCGCATCATCCCCTGCTCATCCCGCATTGCCTCCGGCGCGGGCAGGAATTCCACCCCTATACGCGCGCATTCCCGTGCATACAGCTCTGAATGCAAGCGCCAGAGCTTGTAACGCAGCAGCGCCGGGGAGACGCCACGCTCTTCGATCATCTCCCGGAAAACGCCGGGATGCGCGCGGATATGCGCCTCGGACGGGATGGGCGGTGGGGATTCCACATGCACGAGCCGCCCCGGCACCGCCGCGCGATACAGCGCCAGCACCGCCAGATGCGGCGCCACGCGCTGCGCCAGATGTGCCAGCAGCAGCCCGGCGGGGAGGATTTCCGCGGTCTCGTCCACCGGCAGGTCCGGCGCCTCCGGCAGCACGAAGTCAAACCGCCGCGGATGGTTCAGCATGCCGATAATGGAATGATCATTGCCGCCGAGTAGCGAGACATGCAGCCCGGCCCTGGCCGCGTGGATTTTTTCCAGAATAGCGGGGTGCAACCCTTCATCGCTCAGCGGCGGCTGGTATTCCGGGTTGTTGAGCAGAACGAAATCCATGCTCACACCCGGCTCACCCCGGTGAAAGGCCTTCGCCAGCGCGGTGATGTGGCTATGGCCAAGAACGAGAATTTTCAGTGGCGCCATGCCGCTCTGTGTAGCCGGTTTGCGGCACCGCGCAAAAAGAAACGGCGCCTTGCGGCGCCGTTTCCCGTAAAACCCGTTTTTAAGCGGAGTAGTACATCTCGAACTCGACCGGGTGCGGGGTGTGCTCGAAGCGATACACATCCTTCCACTTCAGCTCGATGTAGCTCTCGATCTGCTCCTTGGAGAACACGTCGCCCTGCAGCAGGAACTCGTGATCGGCTTCCAGGGATTGCAGCGCCTCGCGCAGCGAGCCGCAGACCGTCGGGATGCCTTTCAGCTCTTCCGGCGGCAGGTCGTACAGATCCTTGTCCATCGGGTCGCCCGGGTGGATCTTGTTCTTGATGCCGTCCAGACCCGCCATCGCCAGAGCGGCGAAGGAGAGGTACGGGTTGGCCGTCGGGTCGGGGAAGCGCACTTCCACGCGCTTGGCCTTCGGGCTCGTCGTGTACGGAATACGGCAGGAGGCCGAACGGTTGCGGGCGGAATAGGCCAGCAGCACGGGAGCCTCGAAGCCCGGGATCAAACGCTTGTAGCTGTTCGTCGAGGGGTTCGTGAACGCGTTGATCGCCTTCGCGTGCTTGATGACGCCACCGATGAAGTACAGGCAGGTCTCGGACAGGTCCGCATAGCCGTTACCGGCGAAGAGCGGCTTGCCGTTCTTCCAGATCGAGGCGTGCGTGTGCATGCCCGAGCCGTTATCGCCATAGATCGGCTTCGGCATGAAGGTCGCGGTCTTGCCGTAGGAATGGGCGACGTTGTGGACGCAGTACTTATAGATCTGCATCTGGTCGGCCATCGTGGTCAGCGAGTTGAACCGGGTGCCCAGCTCGTGCTGGCTCTGCGCCACCTCGTGGTGATGCTTCTCGATCGGCAGGCCCATCTCGCCCATCACCGAGAGCATCTCGGCGCGCAGGTCGGAATCGCCATCCACGGGGGGAACCGGGAAGTAGCCGCCCTTGACCGACGGGCGATGGCCCATATTACCTTCCGGGTAGTCCTTCATCGAGGAGCCGGGGCCTTCGATGGAGTCCAGCTGATACATGCCGAAATTGCCGCCGGTGCCGAACTTCACTGAGTCGAAGATGAAGAACTCAGCCTCGGCGCCGATCAGGATGGTGTCACCGATACCGGTGGACTTCAGGTAGGCCTCGACCTTCTTGGCGGTCGAGCGCGGGTCACGGGCATAACCCTGGCCGGTGGCGGGCTCGATGATGTCGCAGAACAGAATCAGGCTCGGCTTGGCGGCGAACGGGTCCATAACCGCGCTGGCTAGGTCCGGCTGCAGGATCATGTCGGACTCGTTGATCGCCTTCCAGCCGGCGATGGAGGAGCCGTCGAACATGAAGCCGTCCTTCAGCGAGTCGGCGTCGACGGTCGAGATATGCTGCGCCGTGTGCTGCCACTTGCCCTTCGGGTCGGTGAAGCGCAGATCGACGTATTCGACCCCGTTCTCCTTGATTAGATTGAGAACTTTCGCGACGGCGTCGTCGCCTTCGGCCTTCTTAGCCATGGTAATTCCCCGTTGAATATAAAAATGCCCGTACACCCGGCGGGAGAGCACCATGCGCCCCCGCCACGCAAAGCGCGGCGCCCGGCATGTTAACCATGCACGGCCACCGCGACAATGGCCGCTTAGATCGCGGCTTCGCCTTTTTCGCCGGTGCGGATGCGGATGACTTCCTCGACCGTGGAGATGAAGATCTTGCCGTCACCGATGCGCCCGGTGCGCGCGGCGCTCATGATCGCCTCAACAGCGCGCTCGACGACCGCATCTTCGCAGATCACTTCGATTTTCACTTTCGGGAGAAAATCAACCACGTACTCAGCACCGCGATAAAGCTCGGTGTGGCCCTTCTGCCGGCCGAAACCCTTTGCCTCAACAACGGTGATGCCCTGAAGCCCGACTTCGTGCAGCGCTTCCTTCACCTCGTCCAGCTTGAACGGCTTGATGATCGCTTCGATCTTTTTCATCTGGTCCACGCCGGGCCAGAGCCCAAGCGTCCTCCTCTGTTTCCTGCGACAGCGCCCGCCGCGCGCCAGTCTATGCCACTGGAATGCGTTCTTGCGCGCCAGCCAACGGGCTGGCCTGTCTATACTAGCATGCGCCGTGCCAGAAACGAGTCCGGCGGCAATCCGGGGTTGCGGCAAAAATACGGAAAGTTAAGCCTTTACTTTGCCCACCGGGCGGCCGTGAATGCCTAAAATTTCAGCAAACTTGCCGCCAACGCCGTGAGCAGATTATACTCTAGTGGCCTTGTAAGGAATTTGCCCGTGAAACCCGCCAACACCCTGCTGAGCCAGACCGGCACCACCATCTTTACCATCATGTCGGCACTGGCCGTGCGGCACGGCGCCATTAATCTCGGCCAGGGCTTTCCGGATACCGAGGGTCCGGCGGATATCGTGCACCAGGCGGCGGATGCGCTGCTGGACCACCGCAACCAGTACCCGCCGCTAACCGGCCTACCGGAACTGCGCGAGGCCGTAGCCGCCGCCAACAAGCGTTTCTACGGGCTGGATATCGACGCCACGTCCGGCGTGGTCGTGACCTCCGGCGCCACCGAGGCGATCACCGCCTGCCTGATGGCGCTGATCAACCCCGGCGACGAGGTGGTGCTGATCGAACCGCTCTATGACACCTATCTGCCGGTGGTGAAGCTACTGGGCGGGGTGGCGCGGCTGGTGCGGCTGGAGCCGCCCGCCTGGGAGCTGCCGCGCGAGGCTCTGGCCGCCGCCTTCGGCCCCAAGACCAAGCTGTTGCTGTTGAACTCGCCCATGAATCCCACGGGCAAGGTTTTCACGCCGGAGGAGCTGGGGTTCATCGCCGGGCTGCTGCTCAAGCACGACGCTTACGCCGTGTGCGATGAGGTTTACGAGCATCTGGTGTTCAGCGGGGCAAAGCATATTCCGCTGATGACGCTGCCGGGCATGGCGGAGCGGAGCCTGCGCATCGGCAGCGCGGGCAAAACCTTCTCGCTAACCGGCTGGAAGGTCGGCTACGTCTCCGGCCCGGCGGCGCTCATGGGCCTGGTGGCCAAGGCACATCAGAACCTCACCTTCACCACGGCGCCCAACCTGCAACGCGCCGTGGCCTACGGCTTGGCCAAGCCGGACGAATATTTCGCCACCCTGGCCGACGAGCTGCAATTGCGGCGCGACCTGCTGGATACCGGGTTGAAGCGCCTGGGCTTCATCACGCTCCCGGCGCAAGGCAGCTATTTCATCACCGCGGATTTCTCAGCCCTGGGCTTCACCGGGGATGACATGGAGTTCTGCCGCATGCTGCCGGAACAGGCCGGGGTGGCGGCGATTCCGGTCTCCGCCTTCTATGTAGAGACCCCGCCGCGCCACTATGTGCGCTTCGCGTTTTGCAAGCAGCCAGCGGTGCTGGAGGCAGCTCTTGAAAGATTGGCACGCTGGACGGCCGCAAAAGCATTGACTGTGTCGGCCTGACCGCGTTACGAGGCCATCCACCCTGGATGGCGGACGTAGCTCAGTTGGTAGAGCGCCGGTTTGTGGTACCGGTTGTCGCGGGTTCAATCCCCGTCGTTCGCCCCAGGGTGTTCCCCCCAAGCCACATCCGCCATGCGCCAGCGCTATTTAACGCCCGGCAGAATGCACAGAATCTCGAAGGCAAGATTCGCCGCCACCAGCGCCGTGGTGCCCGCCGGGTCGAATGGCGGGCAAACCTCCACCACATCGCCGCCGACGATCTCCAGCCCGTCCAGCCCGCGGATGATCTCCAGCCCTTGATGCACAGTCAGCCCGCCGATCTCCGGCGTGCCGGTGCCGGGGGTGAAGGAGGGGTCCAGGCTGTCGATATCGAAGCTGAGGTAAACCGGCCCGGCGCCGAGATGCGTCTTGATCTCGCGCATTAAGGGCGCCAGCGATTTATACCAGCATTCATGCGCCTCGATGACCTTGAAGCCCTGCTCCCGGCCCCAGTCGAACTCATCCGCCGAATAGCCGGTGCCGCGCAAGCCGATCTGCACGGTGCGGTGCGGGTCAATCAGCCCTTCCTCCACGGCGCGGCGGAATGGCGTGCCATGAGCGATCTTCTCGCCGAACATGGTGTCGTTGATGTCGGCATGGGCATCCACATGCACGAGGCCGACCGGGCCATGTTTCTTCGCCATGGCACGCAGAATCGGCAGCGCGATGGTGTGGTCCCCGCCCAGCGTGATGGGCTTGCACGCCTGCGCCAGGATAGCGTCATAGGCGCGCTCGATGCGCAGGATGGAGTCGGCCAGATTATACGGATTGGTGGCCACGTCGCCGATATCGGCCACGCGCAGGCAGTCGAATGGCCCCT
>JAQUAC010000331.1 GCA_028687415.1 Acidocella sp.
TGACAACGCGGCCCAAAGCCGCGAAGGGGAGAATGACGGGTGGACTCAGTGATGCGGCGTTTCTTCTGGCCCGGCTATGCGCTGGTCCTGGCTGTCAGCCTGTTCCTGAGCCTGAAAACCGTCTTCGGGGCCTGCGGGGTGGATTCAGACTCGATTCTGGCCATGACGCTCTGGGAGGGCGTGCGGGTGCATGGGCTTGGCTGGCTAGGGCAGTTCAATATCGTGCCGGGCGGGCATGTGACGGACGTGCTGCCTTAGCCGGGGCAGCGCTAGCGGGCTTCACGGCTTGGCGCCGGGTTACCGCGCTTGTTCCTGGCCGTTACGGGTCTCTCCGGTCTGGCGACGATGGCAGGCTTCGTGTGCCTCAACGTCACCCAGGGCGATCATTCTGGTCTGGGACCACAAATTGTTCATAGGACAATAGTTTAAAGTTTCCGTTCAGATAAGGAGATATCCTGGCGCAGCACGGTCAGGCTGCTAGAAGCGGGATATGAACACTGGCAGCACCATTGTCCCTTCCGCCAACACCCAGGCGCTGTTCCGCCATCGGCCTTTCCTGCTGTTTTTTATCGCGCGCGGGATCTCCAGCTTCGCCTACCAGATTGCCGCCGTCGCCGTGGGCTGGCAGGTCTATGCGCTCACCCATAGCGCGTTCGATCTGGGCCTGATCGGCTTGGCGCAATTTCTGCCGGTGGCGGGGCTCACATTTTTCGCCGGTCACGCGGCGGATCGCTACCCCCGCCAGCTTGTGGTGCGGCTATGCCAGATAATAGAGGGGACGGTAGCGGTGTTCCTGGCCTGGGGCTGTGCCGCCGGCTGGCTCACTGTGGTGGAGATTTTCGCCGCCGTCACGCTGCTCGGCGCGGCGCGGGCCTTTGAGAGCCCGGCCGTGAGCGCGCTGTTGCCCGGTGTGGTGCCGGAGGGGCTGCTGCAAAAAGGCACGGCTCTCTCTGCTAGCGTGTTCCAGGCGGCAACGATTATCGGCCCGGCGCTGGGCGGGGTGATCTATGCGTTCCACCCCGCCGCCCCTTATGCGGTGATGGCGGCGGGCTGGCTGCTCGCCGGGGTGCTGATGGGGGGGATTGAGGTAGACAGACCTGTCCACCCCAAGGAGCCGCCGAGCGTTGCCTGGCTGTCCGCCGGGGTGGGGGTCATGCGCCGCAAGCAGGCGATAGTGGCAACCATCTCGCTGGACCTCTTCGCCGTGCTGCTGGGCGGGGCCACGGCGCTGCTGCCGGTCTACGCCAAGGACATTCTGCACACCGGCCCCTGGGGGTTGGGCGTGCTGCGCGGCGCCCCGGCCGTGGGAGCGCTGTTAATGACGCTCTGGATCACGCGCTTTCCCCTCAACCGGCGCGTGGGGCTGCGGATGTTTCAGGCGGTGATTGTCTTTGGCGCCGCCACCATCCTGTTCGGTGTCTCGCGCTCGGTGCCGCTCTCTATCATTGCCCTGGTGCTCATGGGCGCATCGGACATGGTGAGCGTGGTCATCCGCCTCTCGCTGGTGCAACTGCGAACGCCGGATGAGATGCGCGGCCGGGTGGGGGCGGTGAATTTTCTGTTCATCAATGCTTCCAACCAGCTTGGCGAGTTCGAGAGCGGCTTCACCGCCGCGCTGTTTGGCGCCGTGCCGGCGGTGGTGCTGGGCGGGGTGGGCACCATTGCCGTGGCGCTGCTCTGGATGCGGCTGTTTCCCGCGTTACGAAACGTTGAACGCCTGGAATAAAATTGGAATGGTTAACGATTAACGGTATAGTTCCCGCCAAGGGAGATGCTCGTGGACAAATTGGTCGGCGCCTTCGTTTTTGGGATACTTTATCTCTGCATGGTGACGATGCGCGTGATCGGCATCGCCGATAACGCACTGGGCAAGGGCATGACCCTGCTCGGGGTGCGAGACCCGAGCTGGCAGATTTACATATTGCTGGTGGTATGCACGGCACTCGTGGTGCTGGCGCTGCGCGTGCTGGGCGGGTTGCTCGGCTGGTGCCTGCTGCTGCTGCTGGTTCTGCTGTTGCTGCACCGGATTGTGCCGGAGCTGGCCTCACCCGGCTGGGTGCAGGCAATGGCTCCGCTTCAGGCGGGGTTGTGAGGGCGCTTCTTATTTAAGGCCGTATGTTACATTTACTTGACGTAGTTTTCATAAATAGGCAGGTTTTACCTTGCCCGTGAATGGTCCTGGCTGTGCCTAGCCGTTTCCGGAAACATATGTCCGCGACCGGCTGCGAGCCCCATGGGAGTGAAGAATGACGGCTGAAGTAACACCGGAACTGTTTGGCATCATCGAGGAAAAAGGCATTGAGGAGGTCTCTCTGAAGGAGACCCACGGTAACCCGAAGGCTGTTTTCGGGTTGTGGATGGCCGCCAATATCGAATTCGCGACGCTGACCACCGGGGCGCTGGCCACGGGCTGGCTGGGGCTGTCCTTCTCATCGGCGCTGCTGGCCATTGTGCTGGCCAATCTCATCGGCGGGCTGGTGCTGGCGGTGTTCAGTACCTTCGGCGTGGATTACGGCCTGCCGCAGATGATCCAGGGCGCCAACTGGTTCGGCAAGCTCGGCAACAAGATGCCCAGCCTGCTGAATTTCTTCGGCGGGTTCTCGTGGTTCGCGGTCAACACCATCGCCGGGGCCTATGCGCTGCAATATTTCTTCGGCGGCAACCTCATCGTCAGCGTGGTGCTGCTCTCCGCCATTCAGATCGCCATTGCCTTTGTCGGGCATGACCTCATTCAGACGGCGGAGAAATACCTCGTCTACGTGCTGGTGCTGGCCTTCCTTGGCCTGACGGTCATTGCAGTGAATCATCTCGGCCTCTCCGTGCCGGAGAACGTGAAGTCTGAAGCTGCTGTTGGCGGATTCTCGGGCGCGTTCATCCTCACGGTGTCGATCATGGTGGGTTATATCGTCGGCTGGATACCGTATTCCTCCGACTATACGCGCTATCTGCGCACCAACAGGAACGCCGGCGCGGTGAAGAAGACCGTGCGGACCTACGCGTTCTGGGGGGTGTTCATCTCCACCGTGTGAGATCGGAAGAG
>JAQUAC010000038.1 GCA_028687415.1 Acidocella sp.
TGGCATGTTTGGGGCCAGGGTAGGCCAGCGCGTGGCGGGGAAGTTGAAGCTTGCCTCCGGAGTCGCACCCGGATGGCGCACCATGCCGAATATGGTGCGGGTATGCGCGTCAAACGCCGCGCCGCCGATGGCCGCGCCCACGGGCGCCAGATAGGCGGCGCTGACGAGATACGGCGTGACGCCGCCTGTTTGCATGACGAACAGCCCGTCAGCCGTGCTGGTCTTCTGCCCGTTTTGGTCAGTGCCGATCCAGAGTGCCCCGGACGAATCGAGATTCAGCGTGCGCGGCTTACGCAGCCATGCCTCGGAACCGGGGCCGTATTGCGTGCCCGTCGCCTGGGCGGGATCGCCCGCCACCAGCACCGGAGTGGCGGCAAAGGTCTTTGCCGTCACGTCCCCGCCCGGCGGGGTGAACATCAGCACATGACCGTTATCGTCGCCAATGCGCGGATTCAGCGCATCCGCCGTGGCGCGGGCGGGGTTGCCACCGCAGGCCAGATACAGAGCCGTGTTGCCCGCTGACAAAGCCAAGCCGCCCGGCGAGTCGAAGGCCGAGCCGCCAGCTGTGGCAGCCGCCCCGACGGTTCCAGCCAGAGTCGGGATGTCCGAGCCAAGATTGACCCATACGATGCCGCTGCCCTGGATTTGCGCCACGGACAGCGTGCCTGAATCCAGCGCCGTGCCGTCTGTCGCGGCGGTGGCGGCAATGAAGCGGAACAAACAGCCTGCCGGGTCGTCCTGGGTGAAGAAGAGAACCGGGCGGCCGTCGGCGGTGGTGGTGGCGGCAATGCCCGCCCGCGCAATGCGCCCCAGTGCCGTGCGTTTTACCGGAATGCTTTGCGGGTCCATCGGGTTCAACTCCACCACCCAGCCAAAGCGCGGAGCTTGCGCCGGGTCGGCATAGCCGTAGCCGACATTTGCCAGCCGCGAGAGCCAGGGGGCGCTGTCGCCTTCCACCAGCAGGGCGGTGCCCCATGGGGTGGCGCAGCCAGCTTGCGGCCCCAGCACGCCCTGCACACTGCCGCCTAGGCTGGCGGCGACCGGGCCGGAGATTTCACACAATGTGCCATCCGAGAGGCGGCGCGACTGGTAGCCGCCATCCACCACCATCCAGCGCCCATCGAGATATTGCAGGTTCATCACCGTGGCGCCTTGAAGCCGCCCGGCGACGTTCGGGTTGTCCACCCCACCGGGGAAGACCATGCGCGCTGGGGCCGTGGGATTAGCCACCACCAGAACTAAGCGGGGAATGCCATCCTGCGGCGGGGGTGGGGTGATGAGCGCGGCAATGACGCCGTCATACGGAAATTGCGTGTCCGCCTGCCTGCCCGTGAGGGGGAAGGGGTCGAAAGGCAACGCGCCGGGCATGACGCCGTCGCCCCAGCGGGCGATGACGATGCGGTTGAAGCCGTCGCCCACAGTGTCGTCCAGCTTGGGGGCTTGCGCATCTGGCGCGGCGGCGGCCTGCGCATGGGCGCGTAACGCCCCCAGGCTGCCAAGAGAAATACCGCCGAGAAGAAGGCCTCGCCGGCGCATCTGTTAAAACCCCGAGCTGTTGGTGCCGCCGATATTGCCGACGCCGCCACTGCCCCCGGCATTGGAGTTGGTGGCGCCCATGCCCAGCGGGTTGTAGCTGCCAACGCCGCCGACAAGCTGCTGGATGAACCCGGCATGGCCGCCGGGCACCGGCGTCTGCTTGCTGTCCATGGAAACCCTCACGGCATCCTTCATGGTCTTCTGCGAGACGGTTTGCAGCGTGCCGTTATTGTTGAAGGTTATCACCACGACATGCTGGTTCTTCAGGCCCTCGGTCTGGCCGATGCGCATTTTTGTCATCTGGGATACGTAGACCCAGTTACTCGGGTCGAACTGTTCGACGAAGGTCGGCGGCCCGAGCAGCGCCTGCACGTCAGCCTGCTGGGAGAGCCCCGGCGTCAGCTCGTTCAGGTCGTGCTGCGTCACGGCAATGCCGCGGTAATGCGGGGCATCCGAAAACACGGCGCAACCCGGTAGGGTGAGCAGCGCGCAGGACAGGAGCAGGGAAGGCAGCTTGGCAGGGCGCACGCTTGGGTCCTTAATCATCACGCAGGCAAAGTGTCTGTGGTTGGGTCTCACGGCTGGGGCTTACGTGTCAATGCACGCAGGCTATATAGCATGTATGGACGAGGAATTCAGCCGGATCATCAAGGCCGGAAATATCAAGGAAACACCGCAGCACCACAAAGTGGTGGCGGATGAACGCGCGCTAAAGGCGCTGGCTGTGCGCTTCGGCTTGCCGGGTATCGCGCATCTCAGCGGTGAGTTCAGGCTCTGGCATGAGCGTGGCGGTACTATCGCGGCCACGCTTGTCATGCAGGCGCGTGTAACGCAGATCTGCGTTGTCACGCTGGAACCCTTCGATGAGGAGATACTGGAGGAGGGCGAGTTGCGCTTCGTGCCCGCCAAAACCCTGCCGGAAGGAGATGAGGGAGAAAAGGAGCTGAGCCCCGAATCCCTCGAAGGCCCGGACGAAATACCTTATACTGACGACTCCATCGACCTTGGCGCCGCCCTGGCCGAGCAACTGGCCTTGGCACTGCCCCCTTACCCCCGCCGCCCCGGCGCCGAAATGCCCGACGAAGCCGCGGACAACAGCGCCAGCCCCTTCTCCGTTCTGGCCGGCAAATTCCGCAAGCCAGAGTAAACCTCTGATTTGTTGAATTTAGATGCAATGACTTGCGATGCGGTGGCTGCTCTGCTACGCCGCGCCTTCCAATAACTCTGACCGTATTTTTTAAGGCGTATCTGCTATGGCCGTTCCTAAACGTAAAACCTCCCCGTCGCGCGCTGGCATGCGCCGCAGCCATCTCGCTCTGCGCGCCGAAGCGCATGCGGAATGCGCCAATTGCGGTGAGCTGAAGCGTCCGCATCACGTGTGCAGCCATTGCGGCCATTACGACAACCGCGAAGTTGTTGGCGCCGGTAAGGCCGCCAAGGGCGTTGTTCGCGTCTAAGATCAGGCTTAGTTGAGCGGCGGCGGCGATGGCCCACAAAGGTACGCAATGAGCCGGAGCAATTTGCTGGCTGTCGATGCCATGGGGGGGGATCACGCCCCCGAGGCGATCATCGATGGGCTTGAGATTGCCGCCGAGCGCCACAAGCTCGCGCAATTCCTGATTTTTGGTGACGAAGCCAAGCTGGCGCCGCTTATCGCCGCCACAAAGCGGCTGAAGAAGCAGTGTAAGCTGTGCCACGCCGGCGATGTCGTCACGGGCGACATGAAGCCGACCGTGGCGCTGCGCCTGCGCGATTCGTCTATGCGCCGGGCTATCGACTCGGTACTGGCCGGTGAAGCCGCGGGCGTGATTTCCGCCGGAAATACCGGCGCTCTGCTGGCCCTCTCCAAAATCGTGCTGAAAACGCTCAAGGGGATCGACCGCCCGGCCATGGCGGCGACGGCCCCTTCCGCCAAGGGCGACGTGGTGATGCTCGATCTGGGCCTCAATGTTGTCTACGATGCCCGCAATCTGGTCGAATTCGCGTTGATGGGCGAGATCTTCGCGCGAATCGTGCTCGGGCTGCCCGCCCCCACGCTGGGGCTGCTGAATATTGGATCGGAAGAAGGCAAAGGCGACGAGACGCTGCGCAGCGCCGCCGCAACTTTGCGCGAAAGCCCGATCGGCAAGCAATTTTATGGATTCGTCGAAGGTCACGACATTGCCGCCGGCACGGTGGATGTGGTGGTGACCGATGGGTTCACCGGCAATGTGGCGTTGAAGACGGGCGAGGGCGCGCTGAAGCTCGTCGGCGACCTGCTCCGCCGTGTATTTAGCGCAGGGCCGCTGGCCAAGGTTGGCTATGTGCTTGCGCGCGGCGCGCTGAAGCGCCTGAAGGAAACACTCGACCCCCGCCGCTATAATGGTGCCGTATTGCTCGGCCTGAATGGCGTGGTGGTTAAATCCCATGGCGGCACGGATGCCCTCGGCTTCGCGCATGCGGTGGATGTGGCGATGGACATGATCACCAACGATTTCAATAGCCGCATCGCTGAAGGGCTGGCGGCGATGGATCGCGCCCTCCTCTCAGCTGAGCCCGTGGCTGCCCCGAATGCCTGACAAAAACCGCCTTCGCCGTGCCGTACTCACGGGCACGGGCACGTATTTGCCGGAAAAAATCGTCACTAACGCCGATATGGCGCTGCAGGTCGATACCTCCGACGACTGGATCACTGAACGCACCGGGATAAAGCAGCGCCATTTCGCGGCTCCGCATGAGACCGCCGCCTTTATGGGCGCCGAGGCCGGGCGCCGGGCGCTGGAAGCCGCTGGCATGGCGCCTGAACAGCTGGGGGCGATCATCGTTGGCACCTCCACGCCGGATCAGGCGTTTCCCTCCACCGCCGTGCATGTGCAGGCGGCACTTGGGGCGACAAACGCTTACGGGTTCGACATCGCCGCCGCCTGCTCGGGGTTCATTTTTGGGCTCTCCGTGGCCGATGCGATGATCCGCTCCGGGCAGGTGGAGAGCGTGCTGGTCATCGGCTCCGAGGTTTATTCTCGCATCCTGAATTTCGCCGATCGCGGCACCTGCGTGCTGTTCGGTGACGGCGCCGGGGCGGTGCTGCTGCAGGCACGCGATGTGGAAAAAGATGGGGCTGGCCTGCTCTCTACCCATTTGCATTCTGACGGCAGACTTGCCGAAATTCTCTATGTGGACGGCGCCGTGGGGCAGCCGGACAAACCGGGCCATCTGGTGATGAACGGGCGCGAGGTATTTCGCCATGCAGTCACGCTGCTCTCCGGTGCCGTGAACGAGGCTCTGGCCGCCAACAGCCTCACCGCCGCTGATATCGACTGGCTGGTGCCGCATCAGGCAAACAAACGCATTATCGACGGCGTGGGCAAGAAGCTTGGTCTGCCGCCGGAGCGCGTGGTGGTAACCGTGGACAAACATGCCAATACCTCCGCCGCCTCCATCCCGCTGGCACTCGCCGCCGCAGTGGCCGATGGGCGCATCAAGCCTGGCCAGATCGTGCTGCTGGAGGCGCTGGGGGGCGGCTTGACATGGGGGTCGGCACTGCTGCGGCTCTAACTGAAACCGCTCTAAAATTTAGAAACCTCGCTCTGGCCCGTTGATTTTGCAAAGATTCGCGTTAGCTTCATGTTGACCCGAAAAGTGCTCGTGCTAATCTTGTAAAATGAACACATTGACCCGCGCGCAACTGACCGAGGCTATTTATGCCACCGTTGGCCTTTCGCGGCATGAATCGGCACATCTGCTGGAGCTGGTTCTGGACCGCATCGCGGATGCGCTTGAGGTTGGTAAATCCGTGAAAATCAGTGGCTTCGGGACGTTTTCTGTGCGTCAAAAAGGCCGCCGTGTGGGCCGCAACCCAAAAACTGGGGTTGAGGTTCCTATTTTGCCGCGCCGGGTTCTGGTCTTCCGCCCCAGCCAGATGCTGCGAGACGCCGTGAATGCCGCTCCCCCCCCGCCCGTTGCTTAAACACAAAAAATTGATCGATGACCCGCATGGTGGATGAAGATTTCAACGCGGCAGACGATGAAGGACACCCCGACCAACCGGGCGATGCCGGGCGTCAACGCCCGCGCAAGACCGCCGATGCGTTCCGCACCATCAGTGAGGTAGCGGATGAGTTGCATGTCCCGCAGCACGTGCTGCGCTTCTGGGAGACAAAATTCCCGCAAGTGCGGCCGCTCAAGCGCGGTGGCGGGCGGCGTTATTACCGCCCGGAGGACGTGCTGCTGCTGCGCCGCGTCGCGGACCTGCTCTACACCCAGGGGTATACGATAAAAGGCGTGCAGCGTTTGCTGCGTGAAGGCGGCGGTGCGTTGCACGAGAATATTCCTCCAGCCTCGCCCGAGGAGCGCCAGGCGGCGGAGGCGGAGCGTGTGCAGGCGGCGGCGGAAAAACCCGCGCCGCTGCTGCTCTCCAGACAGATGGAGCCGCCCGCGCCGGTGCCAGCCCCGATTCCGGCCCCGCCACCGGCCTTGCCGGTGGAAGAGCCCTCGAATCTGGTGGAACGGGAGCATGATGCAGAGACCGAGCGCCTGCGCGCGCTGCTGACGGAAACGCTGGCAGCTCTGCAGCAATTACGGGAATTGCTGGGCTAACTCAGCCCGCCGGACGGATGTTTTTGACGATAAAGCAAAAACCCCGTCATGCCCCCTTGGCGGATGGGAACAGACTTGCTACAGCCTCGGCCCACGGCCGGAGCGTAGCGCAGCCTGGTAGCGCATCAGTCTGGGGGACTGGGGGTCGTGGGTTCGAATCCCGCCGCTCCGACCAATTAAACCATGACCTTTAATTTTCTATCGGCACCGATCAGGGCAAGGCCCTCGGATACCGAGACAAACTCCCCGCCGGCGGAAAGCCGCTCAGCTCCAAACCGCTCCTCAAAAATCCGCCGCACCGCAGGCACGAATGATGTGCCGCCGGTCAGGAATACGCGGTCGACGGCTTCCGGGGCCATATTCGCCTGTTCCAGCACATGGTCGACGCGCGCGGCCATACGGGCCAGATCCGGGGCGATCCAGGCTTCGAACTCCTCGCGGTGGATCATCCGGTCGATAACGAAATCATCATGCTTGAAGTGCAGCCGCGCCGTCGTGGAGCGGGACAGCTCCGCCTTCACGCCGCTGACGGATTGGTAGAGCTGATAGCCCAGCTCATCCCGGATGAGGGTGATGAGGCGGCGCAGACGCTCAGGGTGTACGGCGGTGCGGGCGACTTCCTCCATATCCCGCAGGATGCGCGGCGTGCGCATCAGCGAGAGGCGATGCCAATGCGCGAAGCCGGAGAAATACTCGGCCGGGACCGGCATCTCCGAATCCATGATCCGGTACATGTCGCCCTTGCCGAGCAGGGGCGAGACGGCGTGGTCGATGATCCGGTAGTCCAGCGCATCGCCCGCAATGCCGATGCCGCCATGGCCGAGCGAGGTGATGGGCTGGTCCGCGCCGGGGGTGAAGCGGATGAGCGAAAAATCGCTGGTGCCGCCGCCGAAATCTCCCACCAGAACGGTGGCGGGGGCGGTGAGGGCGCGGATGAAGCGGTACCCGGCGGCTTCCGGCTCCAGGGCAGTTTCCACCGAGGTGAACCCCGCGGCGGCAAAGGCGGCAAGCAGGCGGGTCTCGCCGAATTCGTCATCAGCGAACTCTCCCGCAAAGCGCACCGGCCTGCCGGCGATGATATGCACGCCGTCATGCCCTTCGCCCAGCAGGGCCCGCAGGAATACGGCGATCATGTCCTCCAGCGTGAAGATGCGGCCAAAGACGTTGGTTTGGGTGAAGCTGCGCTGCGCCAGATAGCTCTTCATGGACATAATCAGGCGGCTATCCACCGGGTCGTCCAGGTACGCCTCGATGGCGGCGGGGCCGGCGGCGTTGTGCAGGGTGCTGCGGCCTTTGCCGGTCTCGTTCCAGAAGCACAGCACGGTGCGGAAGACGTCGAAATCCGCGAGGCCCAGGCTGAAACGCCGGCTGCGCACGGTTCCGTCCGGCGCCAGCTCGGAGACGACGCTATTTGTCGTGCCGAAATCAACGCCCAGCAATGGTCTCATAGTCTATCCCCGTCAGCGAAAGCGCCGCTTCAAGCGGAGTTTGCGGCCGGGGGCAAGGGGACCGGGCGCGCCGGTCCCCTGTGCTGGTCAGCCCGCGGCGTCCAGTGCCTGGGTGAGGTCTTCCAGAATGTCGTCGATATGCTCAAGCCCGATGGAGAGCCGTACATAGCCGGGGGTGACGCCGGTGGCTTCCTGCTCGGCGGCGGTGAGCTGACTGTGCGTGGTGCTGGCCGGGTGGATGGCCAAGCTGCGCGCATCGCCGATATTGGCGACATGGTAGAACAGCTTCAGCGCGGAGATGAAACGCTTGCCCGCTTCGGCGCCGCCGGCAAGCTCGAAGCCCACCAGCCCGCCCAAACCGCGCGGCATGTATTTCTTCGCGCGCTCGGCCTCCACGCCTGTGGCCAAGCTGGGGTGAATGACCTTCACCACATCCTTGCGGGCGAGCAGGAATTTCACCACCGCATCGGCGTTCTCGACATGGCGGGCGATGCGCAGCGGCAGGGTCTCGATGCCCTGGATGAGCTGGAAGGCGTTGAATGGTGACAAAGCTGCACCCAGGTCTCTAAGTAAGACCACGCGGGCGCGGATGATATAGGCAATGGGTCCCAGCGGCTTCACGGCCTCGGCCCAGACCGCGCCGTGATAGCTCGGGTCCGGCGTATTCAGCAGCGGCTGACGCTCCGCGTAGGCGGACCAGTCGAAATTACCGCCGTCGATGATCACGCCGCCAATGCTGGTGCCGTGACCGCCGATATATTTGGTGGTGGAGTACACCACCACGGCGGCGCCATGGTCGAAGGGGCGCACCAGCAGCGGGGCGGCGGTATTGTCCACGATCAGCGGAATGCCGAAACGGCGGCCAATGGCGGCGACTTCCGCGATGGGGAAGACGCGCAGCTTCGGGTTCGGCAGGGTTTCGGCGTAATAGGCGCGGGTGCGGTCGTCGGTGGCGCGGGCGAAGGCTTCCGGGTCCGTGGGGTCCACGAAGCGGACCTCAATGCCCTGATCCTTCAGCGTGTTGGCAAAGAGATTCCAGGTGCCGCCATAAAGGTCGGTGGAGGCGACGAAATTATCCCCGGCACGGGTGAGATTCTGGATGGAATAGGCCGAGGCCGCTTGGCCAGACGCCACGGCCAGCGCCGCCACGCCGCCCTCCAACGCCGCCAGCCGCTGCTCCAGCACATCCGTCGTGGGGTTCATCATGCGCGTGTAGATGTTGCCGAACTCCTTGAGCGCGAACAGATTGGCCGCGTGCTCCGGGGAGTGGAACTGGTAGGAGGTGGTCTGGTGAATCGGCACCGCCACCGAGCCGGTGGTGGCATCCGCGCGCCAGCCGGCATGCAGCGCCAGGGTTTCGGGGTGTTTCGAGGTGGTGGCCATGCGAGCGTCCTTATATCCGTTATTGTTACCGCTTCAGCATGGCACACTGCCGCATTGCCTACAAGTTGTGTAGGTTTACAGGTGGACATAGTTGGCATTCAGGGCAGCCCCGTTTAGGGGATAACGAAAACCGTAATCGTAGGGGGTTTTGTGAAGCGGGCTGGCTATCTTGACGGTTTGCGCGGTTTGGCCTGCTTGCAAGTGGTTTTGGCGCATTACGGCGCCAGCTTTTTTCCTCACACCTATTTTGGCTTTGTCGCCGATGGCGACAGCGCCGTGGCATTGTTCTTTCTGCTCTCAGGCTTTGTGCTGACAAGCAGCTTTGAGCGTACACAGGCAGGGGCGGCGGCCATTCTCAGCGCCCGCGTGCTGCGGCTGGCAGTGCCGGCGCTTCTCTCGGTTGTCCTCGCTGTGCTGCTGGCAGGGCTATGCGGTGGCGCTGCATTGCAGGCGGCAACGCGCCTTCACTCGCCATTCCTGACTGTGGAGGCCTTGGCCAGCACGGGCAATGCACTGCCGCTACGGGAGTTGAGCGGTTTCTCGCTGCTGTTTGGCTATGCGGATGTAGCGATGGTGAAACTACCCGGGCAACTCATGCGCATTCAGTCGGTGAACGGGCCACTTTGGACGATGAGCTATGAGATATGGGGATCGGCCTGGATCTTTCTGCTGGTCCGCGCGCGGCAACGCTCGAACACCGCCTATCGCGTATTGCTGGCGGCCTCGGTGCCCTTGTTTGGAGTGAATGAGTTGTGCCTATTCACGCTGGGCCATGCAGCCGCGCGTGTTGCCCGCGGGCAAAACGAGGGGCGGCGCGATGCGTCCCTGGCTGGCGCCGTACTCATTCTTACTGGTGTGGAGCTATGTGGGGCGCACTGGTTTCCGCCTGAGGTGGCGGCAGTGCTTAGGCATGGGGGATTGGTGCAACCTTATGCCAGATTAGTGCAAGCTGAGGTCGGCGCAGTGGCGGTGTTCATTGGCGTGCTGCTTTGCACGCCAATGAGGCCGCTGCTGGCGGCATGGCTGCCGCGCCACCTCGGACGGCTCTCTTTTTCCATCTACTTACTGCATTTTCCGGTTATGATGGATATTGGCACCGCCTTGTACCTGCGGCTAGGCGCAGTGGCGGCGTTCACCGTATCTCTTGCCACGGTCTTTCTAGCAGCGGAGGTTTTTGCCCGTTATGTGGATGCCCCGGTGATTGCGGCGGCGGCGCGGATGAAGGCCGCCGCATGGCACCGGGCCTAGCCCGGCTCCACCTCGTCCAGCGTGCCGGTCTCCACGCAGAAATGCCGCCCGGTGAGGGTCAACCGTCCATCCTTCACGCGCTCGGCGATCCAGGGGAAGGTGAGCAGGTTGGCAAGCGAGACGCGGATGGCTTCATGCTCACATGCGAAGCATTGCGCGTTGAAATCCCCCACTTCCGGGGAATCGCAGACGCGTTGGCGGGCGACATTGGCGATTTTCATCCAGGACTCGATGAAATCCCCATGCCCGGCGCCGGGTCCCTTCATCAATGCCCGGATGCCGCCGCAGAGGGAGTGGCCAAGCACCAGGATGGTACGTACCTCCAGCGAGGTAACGGCGAATTCAAGTGCCGCCGAAGTGCCGTGATTGCCGGTATCTGGCGCGTAGGGCGGCACCAGCGCGCCCACGTTGCGCACCACGAAGATCTCGCCCGGCGCGCAGTCGAAGATCGCCTCTGGCGGCACGCGAGAGTCGGAGCAGGCGATGACCATGGCCGGGGGGGCTTGCCCGTCCCGTGCCAGGGTGGAGAAAAGCTCCTTGTGCTGTTGCCAATAACCTTCGCGGAAGCGGGCGTAACCCTCCAGCAGCGTTTTCATAGTCCCTCCTTCTTGGCCTGGCCCCAGAGCCGGTCCATGTCTTCAAGGTTGGAATCACGTGGCGTCTTGCCGTCGGCGGCCAGGGCGGCCTCGATATAACCGAATCGGCGGATGAATTTGGCGTTGGCGCCGGAGAGGCAGGCTTCGGCGTCCAGCCCCAGCTTACGCGCTAAATTGGCGAGGACGAAGAGCATGTCGCCCAGCTCATCGGACAGACGGGCGGGGTTGGCCGCGGGCAGTTCGGCGCGCAGCTCGGCCACTTCCTCGTCCAGCTTGTCCAGCACGGCCTCGGCGTTGGGCCAGTCGAATTTCACCCGCGCGGCACGGGCGGTCAGCTTCTGGGCGCGGATGAGCGCGGGCAGGGCTGTGGCGACGCCGTCCAGCACGCCGTGTTGCGCCTTTGCCAGCCGTTCCTCGGCCTTCTGCGCCTCCCAGGCGGCGGTCTGGCCGGCGGCGGTGCGGGCCGCGTCCTCACCGAATACGTGCGGGTGGCGGCGGATCATCTTGTCGGTGATGCCCTGGGCCACATCGTTGAAATTGAACCAGCCGCGCTCGGCGGCCATCTGCGCGTGGTAGACTACCTGGAAAAGCAGATCGCCCAGCTCATCCCGCAATTGCTCAGGCTCGCCGGACTCAATGGCGGCCCGTACCTCGTAGGCTTCCTCGATGGTATAGGGGGCGATGGTGGCGAAATCCTGCGTCTTATCCCATGGGCAGCCGGTTTCCGGGTCGCGCAGCGCGGCCATTACGTTGATAAGGGCCGCAATCGGTGGTTCAGTGCTCATGCGACAGAGTGTAAATTCGGGGACCAAAAATGGCCAGCGCCTATGATTTTGCCTTCACGACGCTGAAAGGCGAACCATTCCCTTTAAGCGCATTGAAGGGGCTGCCTTTTATCGTGGTGAACACGGCGAGCCAATGCGGCTTCACGCCGCAATATCAGGCGCTGCAAGCCATCTGGAAGCAATACCGCGAGGCGGGGCTGACGGTGATCGGCGTGCCGTGCAACGATTTCGGCGGGCAGGAGCCGGGGAGCGAAGCGGAGATCGGCCGGTTCTGCGAAATGAATTACGGCGTGGATTTCCCGATGATGAGCAAGGTGCATGTGAAGGGGCCACAGGCGCATCCGTTCTTTAAATGGGCGGCGGATGAGGGCGGGTTTCTCGCCAGGCCGCGCTGGAATTTCTACAAATACCTCATCAACAAAGATGGTGAGCTGGAGGACTGGTTTGTCGCCGCGACCAAGCCGGATTCGAAAAAGTTCACGGGGGCAATACAGAAATTGCTTTATTGACGACGTTGCGGATCATCTCCCAGAGGGCATAATCATCGAATTGCCGTGATGTCGCCCAGGCGATGTCGGTGACATCGTCACCCGGACGGGCCTCGCCACCGGCATAGCGGGCGGCGAGGTTTAGAATGGTGTAGTGGTATTCGATGCGCCCTGCGGCATCGTAATGAATTGCGTCGGCGTGGCCGACGAGGGTGAGCGGGCCGCACTCAAGCCCGGTCTCCTCGCGCAGCTCACGCCGTGCGCAGGCTTCGGTGGTTTCGCCGAGTTCCTGCTTGCCGCCGGGCAGGGA
>JAQUAC010000332.1 GCA_028687415.1 Acidocella sp.
GGGCATCTCCGCCCCAGTACACACGCTTGGCCGCCGCTTGCAGCCGGGCGAAGCGCGCCGCGTTGGCGGGGGTGAACATCTCCGGCGCGGTGGAGGACAGCTCCGCCTGCGCCAGCGTGACCTTGGCCCGGGTGCCGATGCGCCCGCCGAAATTGCCCCGGAAGCGCGCCGGAATGCCGCGCCCGCCGAGCCAGCGCTCGCCGGTCACGGGCTGGTCGATGAACCCCAGCACCGGCTTGCCGTTCTCCAGCAGCCCGAGCAGCGTGCAGAAGGTGGTGCGGCCGGTGATGAAGGCGCGGGTGCCGTCAATGGGGTCGATAACCCAGACATGCTTCTCGTCCGGCTTATAGGGCGGGAATTCCTCGCCGATGATGCCGAATTCCGGGAAATCCCGCATCAGCCGCTCGCGCAGAATCTCTTCCGCCCTGCGGTCCGCTACCGTGACGGGGCTTTCATCCGATTTGTCGTCCGACTCAAGGCCAGTCCGAAAATACGGGCGGATCGCGGCGCCGCTCTCATCCAGCGCCGCTTCCGCCGCCATAACCAGATCCTGCATGCTCAGGGCAGCTTTGCCGGGTTGTCGGAATTCTTGTTCAAATAAGCAATCACATCAGCCCTCGTCTGGTCATTCTTGATACCAGGATAGAACATGCGGGTGCCGGGTGCATAGGTGGCGGGGCTTTGCAGCCATGCGCTCAGGGCATCGGCGGTCCAGGGCGTGCCGGATTTGGCTTTCACCGCGTCCGAATACGAGAAGCCGGGGGCGGAGAACGCCTTGGCGCCGACGATGCCATAGAGGTTCGGCCCCATGCCGTTGGCACCGCCCTTGGCCAAAGTGTGGCATGCGGCGCATTGCTGCTGCACCAGGGCCTGGCCCTTGGCGATGTCCACGCTGGCGAAGAGCGGGCCGATGCTGGGGGGGATGGCGGCAGGCGGGGGTGCGGCCGCGGCGCTGGCCTGGGTGGCGCTGGGCAAGGCCAGGGGCGTGGCGGCGAGGGTGCGCAGATAGGCCACCACATCGGCGCGTGTCTGCGTGTTCTTGATCCCGGCATAGAACATGCGGGTGCCCGGTGCGAAGCTCTGCGGCGCGGCCAGCCAGGCGTTCAGGTTGTCATAATCCCAATTGCCCTTGGCTTTGGCCTTCACGGCGTCCGAATAGGCGAACCCGGCATGGGCGAACATCGGTCCGCCCACGGCGTTGTACAGGTTCGGCCCCATGCCGTCCGCTCCGCCCGGGGTGAGGGTGTGGCAGGCGGCGCATTGCTGCTTCACCAGGGCCTGGCCCTTGGCCACGTCGGCGCTGGCGATCAGCGGCGTGATGGAGGCCAGCGCGGTGCTGGCGGTGACCGGCGCCGGGCTGGGGGCGGGTGCCGGTTGGGTGGCGGCGGGCTTGGGAGGCTCGCCGGGGGTAAAGACATGGGTGACGCGGTTCACGCCCCAGAGAATCAGCCCCGTCGTCAGCACACCTGCCGCGATTTTGTTGAATAGCAGGCTATTCTTGCCAGATTTGCTCATGGTTCTCCCCTAGCTTTTGCGCTGTTCGTGATTGCGCTTACCCCTACAGCGATTTAGGCAGGCGTAACAAGAAATTCAGAGAGCGAGTGCCTGTGAACCCGATTATTCTCATCCCCGCGCGTCTTGGTTCCACCCGCCTGCCCGGAAAGGTGCTGGCGGACATCGCCGGGTTGCCGATGATCGTGCATGTGCTGCGGCGCGCGCAGGAGGCGGGACTCGGCCCGGTGGCGGTGGCCTGCGGCGAGGCCGAGGTGGCGGAAGTGGTGGAAAAACACGGCGGCACAGTGCTGCTGACCGCCCCCGATCTGCCCTCCGGCTCGGACCGTATTCATGCCGCGCTGGAGGCACTGGACCCAGAGGGCAAGCACGGCGTGGTTATCAATTTGCAGGGCGACCTGCCGAGCATAGACCCGTCCTATCTTGCAACAGTTCTGACGCCGCTGGCGCAAGGGTTCGACATCGGCACGCTGGTGGCGCCGATAACGAGCGCGGAGGAGGCGCTCAGCCCCTCGGTGGTGAAATGCGTCTGCGCCTTTCCGGGGGATGAGGCGGTGGCCCCGGCGCTGTATTTCTCGCGCAACCCGGTGCCGGGGGGCGAGGGGCCGCTTTGGCACCATATTGGCATCTACGCATACAGGCGGGAGGCGCTGGCGCGGTTCGTGAGCCTGCCGCCCTCGCCGCTGGAGCTGCGGGAGAAGCTGGAGCAATTGCGGGCGCTGGAGGCAGGCATGCGCATCGGCGCCGCGCGGGTGGCCGGCGCACCGTTCGGTGTGGATACACCTGCCGATCTTGAGCATGCGCGGCGCATGCTGGGGCATGTGTGAGTGAAAACTGAGGAGCCGGTTTCTTATCGGGTTGTTAACGGATTTTCCGCTAACCTTGAGGGTATGCTCTACCAGCGGCTGCTGACATCGGCGGAGGCCCTGCAAAAACTCATCGACATCATCCCCAGCCCCGTGTTCGTGAAGGACACGGCGCATCGCTGGGTGCTGGTCAACGACGCGCTGACCGCCGCGGTTGGCCTGCCGCGCGAGCTGCTGCTGGGCAAGTCGGATTTCGACGTATTTCCGCCGGAACAGGCGGAGGTATTCTGGGCCTCGGATGATGAGGTGTTCAGCACCGGCCAGACCTGCGAGCGCGAGGAACTGTTCCAGAATGGCGCCGGGGAAGTGCGCACCATCGTCACCCGCAAAACCTTGCTGCGCGTGGGAGCAGGGAACGGCACGATTTTTCTGGTTGGCATCATTGCGGATGTCACCGCCTATCGCGAGGCCGCGGCGCAGAACCATTTCCTCTCCCGTCATGATGTGCTGACCGGCCTGCCCAACCGCACCCTTTTCCACGAACGGCTGCGCGAGGCGGTGGGGTGCGGCCAACGGGAGTTGGGCAATGTAGCCGTGCTGCTGATCGACCTGGACGGGTTCAAGGCGGTGAATGATGCCTATGGCCACGCGGCGGGGGATGAGCTGTTATGCGTAGTGGCGCAGCGCTTGACCGCCGCTGTGCGCGCCACGGATAC
>JAQUAC010000039.1:0-6230 GCA_028687415.1 Acidocella sp.
TTCTTATTCCTGCGGTAGCCTGCAACGTATCAGATCAGAGGTGATTATAGCTGCAACTGAGTGGATGCCGTTAATACAGACCGCCAATGGCTGCACCAGTACCATCTTCCCGAAAAAATCGGTGCAGAGAAAGCGGCCGGATGGCCATTATGCTTTAGATCAACGACTTTTTGTAAACATATGATCGATCGTGTGAAGCGAGCGTAAAATATCGCCCTGATGACTGGCTGCTAATAGCCAATCATCAGGGGGGCCAGTTGCGCGGGCTGGAGACGATCAATTCCGCGCAGAAATCAATGACACATCTCGTGCTCGGACATCGCGATCGATTTGAAATCCCCCGGCATAAGGTGGGTGGGCACATAATTTGTGTTCAGTTTCTGCATCCAACGATAAAAGGCACGCAGATGGTTGCGCGATCCTTGCTCTAGATCCGCATAGATAGCCAGCACTTCCGGTTTATCAGTTCGCGCTGCAGCGGCACGCAGATCGGCAATGTCCAGTTCTTCGATCAACAGGCCGACCTGAATAGCATCTTCCAGGCTTCGCAGTCCCTGGGCCAGCAGCCGGTCATGCAGCGCTTGCATCTCCTGATCATGAAACAGGCCAATGCCTAGGCCTTGCACCGGATCAGGCAAGCCGTGACGCTCCAACAAGGCCAGAATGCCATCCATGTGAACCTGTTCCGAGCCGCTGATATTGCCGAAGGGTGGGATACGCCAACGGTCATACAAGCGCAGATAGACGTCACGCGCGATTTTTTCCTCTTCACGCATCAAGCTTAGATCATCGCGTTCTGCCTGGCTGAGTGGCATGATTGTGCTTGCGGCAATAACGGCGCGGAGTTGCGCCAGATGCGCTTGCTGATGGCTGTTGCGTTCACGATTGCCCCAGCAATTTCCGATTGATTGATTCATTGAAAACCTCTCCATTCCTTACAGAGATTGAATGTCGGCGGCTGCTTTCCGAAGAATGGCATCCACTTTTTCTAATTGCTCGCCCGAAAGGTTCTGTCCCAGAACCCGCGTGGCAAGCGCTTCCTTCAGTGCCTGCATCCTTGTTTGAACAACGCCGGAACACGAAACGCGGCGGGACGTGATTCGCGCTTCAACCGCTTCGGCAAAGGCGCGGTTCTCATGTAGAAATACTCGTCCTTCGCTGGTAATCGAATGGAGCTTTCGGTTGCCTTGCCGGACAACGTCGAGATACCCCAAATCCTCCAGCATGGAGAGCATTGGGTAAATCATTCCGGGGCTGGGAATATACGAGCCGCCAGATGCCTCTTCGATAGCTTTGATGATTTCATAACCATGGCGCGGCTGCTCAGCGATGCGTTGCAGCACCAGATACCGCAGCATGCCGCTCTCAAACACCCTTGGTCCGCGTTCGCGTCCTCTCCCGCCGCCATCGCATAAACCGCACTCGCGGGCGCTGGCATTGCGCTCAAGAACCCCACACTTGCACTTGGATTGAAAGATCATCTTAAGACATAACTAGTAAAGATATATCTTAAAGTCAAGTAAAATGAGATTGCAGGCGCCCATGTTGATTTCTACGGAGCTTTGCTCTGGGATAGGGCGGTTTTTCTACAAAGAATTGTTGGATGGAACGGCTCAGAGCCTCGGATGCGCCAAGATGGAGGTCGCGTTCAATTGAGCTTCGTGGATGTTTGAACGCATATCGATTGATACGGCGAAGCATATTTTCACGCTGCACGGCGTTGACGAGCAAAATCAGTTATTCTCCGCCGCGAGCTTTGGCCTTGGTCTATGCAGGCAAACCGCAAAAGCGCGTCGTTTCCGCCCGGGTCGGCGCTGCCTTTGCCCGGGATGCTGCTGCCGCGGCCCGTAAGCAATGGTGCAAGGTTGCCAACCAGATGCGACCGAAGCCGACGTGCTTGCCTACATGGATTTCCCCAGCCAGCGCCGCGCCGATGTCGTCGGCGTCTTTCCCAACGACGGTGCCGTCGTCAGGCTCATCGGCGCCTTGCTACTTGAACAAAACGATGAATGGCCCCCGCGCGCCAGATACATGACGCTGGAAGCAATCGTACTAATGAGCGATACTCCGCTCGTCAGAATGTCAGAGCTGGCCGACTGACTAGGAAGCCGACATCGCTCCGATACCACGCCGTGGGGCACGATCCAGATGCGGTGCGCTTGGGTTCAGATTGTTGCATAGCTAAGCACAAATTTCTGAAAACTTGTGTTGGTGGTACAGGCTATTTTGGCGGCGTCATTTTTCTGGCCGCTACGTCAGAACGGGGTCGAGATCCACATTCACCCGCAGGCTGTGTCGTCCACCACCCAGAATGATGCCACGCAGGGGCGAAACGTCCTGAAAATCCCGGCCCCAGGCTAGGGTGACGTGCTCATCCCGGACCAGCAGGTTGTTCGTGGGGTCGAAATCCACCCAGCCCACATCTGGCCCCAGCCAGCAGGCGACCCAGGCATGAGACTGGTCGGCCCCGCGCCGCTTGACCTGCCCCGGCGGCGGCGAGGTGCACAGATAACCCGAGACATAGCGCCCCGGCAGACCCAGAGCGCGCAGGCAGGCAATCATCAAATGCGCATAATCCTGGCAGACGCCTGCGCGGATTTTCAGGACATGCATGGCGGTGGTGCAATTATTCGTCACGCCCGGGCGGTAGGCCATTTCCATCCAGATGCGCATGTTCAGCTCCAGTAGTGCGGAGAGGATATTGCGCCCTGGCAGGAAACTGACGGCGGCGTAGTCCGCGATCTCGGCCTCTGGTGCGGCGAGTGGGCTGGGCAAGCAGTATTCGGCTACGTCCGGGTCGTTAATGGCGCGCGCAGCAATTGCCTCCCAGCGCAAAGTTTCCTCCGGCGGCGGTGGGGCAGGCTGCTCCACCTCCACGGTTGCGCTCAGCGCCACGACGAACTGTTTATGCACGCCGGCAAGGGCCACGGTGGTGGAGTGGTTGCCGACATGGTCCACCTCGTCACGGCGGTTGTCCGGGGTGGGGGAGATATCGAGCTGTGCCTCACGCACAAACTGCCCTGGCCGTTCGCGCGGCAGCAGGTGCATGAAATGCGTGCCAATGACCACTGGCTCGGCATAGTCGTAGGTGGTGACGTGGTGCAGACGGTAGATCACAGAGCGGCTTCCAGGACTTCCTCGTCTTCCAGTGTATGAGCTTCGGGCAGCAGTGTGAAGAAGTGGCGGTGCACGTGGTCTGAGAGCTGGCGCAGCTTGGCGGCGATGGTGGCGAGCGGGGCGCGCAGCCCGGTGGCGGTACCGGCCAGGTTCACCACATCCTGCAACAGCAGCCTTGCGCTTTCGGCGTCGTCATCAGCGCCAAGGCGTTCCAGGCAGGCGCGCAGGGCGGTGCATTGAAACGCCAAGCTGCGCGGGTTGCTGGTGTCGGCCAGCAGCATGGTCAGCACCGGGCCGGGGGCGAGGATGCCGGCATGGCGCAGATCGTAGCTCAGCACGGAGTCGGCAAGCTCGATGCTCAGCGCCATACCTGGTTCCAGCCGTTCCACCGGGGCGTCCAGCAAGATCGCCAGGGTTTCGGCCAGGGTCTCGCCACGCTCCAGCCGGCGGCCCATTTCCAGAAATAGCCAGCCGCCGTCGCGCGACATGTTCTCCGCCGCGATACCGGCGAAGGTGGCGGCGAAGCTCAGCATGGTTGGCAGCGCTGTTTCCTCGTTGGGCAGGGCCTCTGCGGCTTGGTGCAAAGCAAAGCGTACGGTGGCCAGCATGGAGGGAGAAAGGCGCTCGCTGGAGGCGTTCACTAGCCGGCCGACCTCCTTCAGTAACCCGGCCACGGGGCGGCGGCGTGTCAGAGTTTGGCGCAGCAGGCGGCCAGAGACGGAGCCGCCGGCGATGTCGGACGGCAGCAGCCGGGCCTGGGCCAGACAGCGCGCGATGAGCGCCCGCTCGGCGATGTCGCGTGGCAGGGAGGTGCCGGATTCAAGGCGCGGCAGGGCCAGCATGAGCAGGCGGCAGGCGGCTTCCAGCCGTTCCACAGAGCGGCCGAGCCAGAACAGATTATCCGCCAGCCGCGAGGGCAAATGCGCGGCGGCCAGGAATTTTACGTGCTCGGGCGGTTCCGCTGGCGGGGCGCCGGCGATCAGGCGCGGTTCCTCGGTCTCCAGAACCCAGACATCCTTGATGCCGAGGGCGGGGGTGTCGGCATCCGGGGGCGTGAGCGGCAGGCCAAGCCCACCGGGCAGAACCTGCCAGGTTTCGCCGTCATGCCAAGCGAACAGGCGGAAGCAGAACGGGGCCGCGGTAAAATTTTCGCCGCAGGCGAAGGGGGCCTTCGAAGCGCAGGCAGTGTCGCCCTCCGCCGTCAGGGGCAGCAGAGGTGCCTCGCCCAGCATGGTGGGAAAGAGATTTTCGATATATGGGCGCAGCGCCGTTGATTCCATTAGCGCGCTGCCCGGCGCGTTGAGCATGGCGAGCACTCCGGCGCGGATGGCGCCGAACGCGCCGGGAATGCCCGAGCCGGGACGGCCGCCTTGTTCCAGCGGGTCGATGTCGATGCCGGAGATGCAGCGGATGAGGGTGGAGACATGCAACAGCCCGCTCAGGGTCTTCATGTGTAGCGCGCCGTTGCGGGTGGCGAGGTCGCTGGGTTCGAT
This sequence comes from Acidocella sp., assembly GCA_028687415.1. Taxonomy (GTDB): domain Bacteria; phylum Pseudomonadota; class Alphaproteobacteria; order Acetobacterales; family Acetobacteraceae; genus Acidocella. The sequence goes on from JAQUAC010000039.1 coordinate 4,611, forward strand.
CAACAATATGCCCAGGGCCCGAGCCAGCAGGGCGTCATCCTCCAGGCTTTGCGTGTCGCTGGCGGCTCCGGCGCCGGCTGAGAGCACCGCGACCAAACCGCCCTCGGCCTTGCGCTGCAGATGGTCAACCAGCATTTCCCGCGCTGGGCGCAGGCTGCGCAACCCGCCAGAGCGGAACAGCTCCGGAACCGTGCCGGCGGCGGCGCGGCGCAGGGAAAGCACATGGCCAAGGCCAGGGATGACACCCGTGTGGTCGCGCAGCAGGCGGAAACGGCCATCTGGTCCGCGTAGCAGGTCCGCCGCGTAGAGCGAGAGGCGCGGAAGTGCCAATGGCGCCTGGGTGTGCAGGCTGCGCAGGAAATGCGGGTCGCCAAGGACGAGGGCGGGGGGCAGGCTGCCATCGCGCAGCAGGGTCTGCGGGCCGTAAAGATCGGCCAGCGCGGTGTTGAGCAGCGTGGCGCGCTGCCGCAGCCCGGCTTCCAGCACGGCGAAATCAGAGGAGGTGAGCGGGATGGGCAGCGGGTCGAAGGCATGCCGGGGGGCGGTTCCGAACGGGGCGGCGAGGCCCATCTGCCGGTTCATCGCGGCGGTGCGGCGCTCCAGCTCTTCAGGCCCGATTTCCCGCACGGCAGTCATTACCGGAACCCAAGGGCCGCGTATGCGCCCTTGCCAGTCGATCATTTCGTCAAAGGAAACCGGTCTATGCATTTGGTCGGACTTAACAGACTGCCCGGCAGGTGCCTATCTGGAATTGTTTTTTCTTGTTCTGATCTGCTGGAGCGGCAAAGTGGTCCAGTGCTTGCATGGTTTGGAACGGGACTTGCGGGAAAGGCGGTTTTAGGGGCAGCTTCAGAACGATACATGACGGACAGACGCTATAACATGGATCATGCGTGATGAATTCCTTCGCGTTTTTTGCGCCGCTGGCGCTGATTTCGGCACCTTCAGAGCGATTAGAGGTTTTTTTGACGGCACTTCATGTATTCCATAACGAAAACTCATTTTCGGAGGCGCTGGCTTGAACGAGATTTTTCACAACCTCTGGCCTGAGTACGATCCGGGCCGCTACTTTTGCGAGTTAACAACCGACAGGCCGGATGCCGGTCTCGTACCTGAATGGCTGGCTCAGCGGCTTGGGCGAATCGGGTTGGAAGCATTGCGTGCCCGTGCGTCCGCCGCTGAAACCGATCTGATCGACCTAGGCGTTACCTTCACGGTGTATTCGGACGCCACCGCCATAGACCGCATTTTGCCCTTCGATTGTATCCCCCGTGTTTTAACCTCTGGTGAATGGAACCTGCTGGAACGCGCCTGCATTCAGCGCGTGGCGGCGCTCAACGCCTTCCTGGGTGATATTTATGGCCCCGGTCATATCGTGCGTGACGGCCTGATCCCGGCCGATCTGGTCTATGGCAATTCCAACTACCGCCCGGAGATGCAAGACTTCCCCGTGCCGCACGGCACCTACGTGCATGTCTGCGGCATTGATATCATCCGTGACGAGAAGGGCGATTTCCGTGTGCTGGAGGATAATGCCCGCACGCCATCAGTTGTCTCCTATGTCATTGAGAACCGGCATCTGATGTTGCGCACTTTCCCCGACCTCATGTCCGGCATTCG
>JAQUAC010000039.1:6240-12291 GCA_028687415.1 Acidocella sp.
GTCTGCGCCCGGTGGACGATTACGGCCGGCGCCTGCGTGCGGCGATGAGCGAGATCGCCCCCGGCGGTCTGGATGACCCGCAGGTCGTACTGCTCTCGCCCGGCATCTACAACTCCGCTTATTTCGAGCATGTGTTTCTGGCGCGTGAGATGGGCGTGCCGTTGGTGGTGGGAGCTGATCTCGTGGTCGAGGATGACCGCGTCTACATGCGCACCATCTCGGGGTTGAAGCCGGTGCACACCATCTACCGTCGCCTGAATGACGATTTCCTGGACCCGAAAGTGTTCCGCCCGGATTCCATGCTCGGCGTGCCAGGGCTGATAGGCGCCTGGAAGGCGGGGAATGTCGCCATCGCCAACGCCGTGGGCACCGGGGTGGCGGATGATAAGGCGGTGTATGCCTATATGCCGCGCATTATTAAGTATTACTTGTCGGAGGAGCCGCTCATCCACAATGTGGAGACGCATATCTGCCGCGAGGCCGAGGGGCTGAAATATACGCTGGATAATCTCGACAAGCTGGTGACCAAGCCGGTGGGCGAGTCAGGCGGCTATGGCATCACCATCGGGCCCCGTGCCTCGAAGGAGGAATTGGAGCTGGCACGCGATTCCATCCGCGCTAATCCGGAGAACTGGATCAGCCAGCCGATGATCGGCCTGTCCGTGGCGCCGACGCTGGCGGAGGAGGGGATCGGCCCGCGCCATCTCGACCTGCGGCCGTTCATCGTCACCGGCAAGGAGAGCTGGGTGCTGCCCGGCGGCCTCACCCGCGTGGCCATGAAGCGCGGCAGTCTGATCGTCAATTCTAGCCAGGGCGGCGGCTCCAAGGACACCTGGGTGCTTGCCGACAACTGCAATAACGGGAGCGCCGCATGAGCATGATGCGTTTTGACCCCGGCCTGCTGGCGCGCGATGCCGAGGGGCTGTTCTGGATGGCGCGCTATCTGGAGCGCGTGGAGAATTTGGCGCGGCTGATCGATGTGACCCAGAGCTTTGAGAGTCCCGGCTTCGAGACCGATGCCTGGTTCGGCCTGATCCGCATCAACGCCGATGAGAAGAATTTCGCCGCACGCGGTTTCTCGCCGGATGCCGCGCATGTGAAGCGCTTCTACCTGCTGGATCGCGGCAACCCGACCTCCATCCCCTCCAGCCTGGAGGATGCACGCACCAACGCCCGTACGTTGCGGCCGCTGATGAGCACGGAGATGTGGCGGCAGATCAATGTGTTCCACCGCTTCGCCGGGCGGATCACGCCAGAGGATATGGAGGGCGATGCGCTCTCGCGCCTGTGCACACGGCTGAAGGAGGGGGTGCAGGCGCATACCGGCATCACCCAGGGCACGCTGTACCGCGACCAGGGGTGGTATTTCTATGAGCTGGGCCGCTTTATCGAGCGCGCCGACCAGACGACGCGCATGCTGGACATTAAATATACCGCCCTGCTGCCGCGCGACGGAGAAGAGAAACGCGTGGCCGAGCTGACGCAGTGGAACGCCGTGCTGCGCGCCGCCGCCGGTTATCATGCCTTCAAGCGCTATGCCCGCGCCGCCTTTTCTGCCGAGGATGTGGTGCACTTCCTGTTGCGCGACCCGTCCTCGCCGCGTTCCGCGCTGCTTTGTGTGCGCCGCATCGAATCGCATTTGGACGATCTGCGCCGACTCTATGGGCTCTCCGCCGGGGAGGCCATAGAGCGTGCGGAAATATTGAGGGCTTTGCTGCTGGAGAAACCGCTCGGCCATATTCTCGCCACCGGGCTGCACGATTATCTGGACATCGTGCAAATTCATCTGCAACAACTCGCCGCAGCCATTGGCCGAGCCTTCTTCCGGGACTGGCGTCCACAGGCTGACGAGCCGGCGCAATTGCAGGAGCAAACTCAGGTAACCGCATGAATATAGTGAGGCGGGGCGCGTGGCCGCTCAGCATTTTTCTACTGGCATTGCTGCCCCGGCTCATTGACCTCGGTACCCGCCCGTTCTGGCTGGACGAGGTGTTTACGCTGAACCGTGCCTCCCTGGCACCGGCGGCGCTGGTGCAGGATTCGTTCCAGAACCACCATATGCCGAGCTTCTTTCTGCTGCTCTCGCCGCTGGTCCAGCTCGGCCACCCGGAGTTCTGGCTGCGTTTTCCATCCGCCGTCTTCGGTGCGCTTTCGGTCGTGCTTGTGTTCGTGATCGCAAGCCGCATCGGCGGGCGGCTGGCTGGCGTGCTCGCGGCGCTCATCATAGGGCTTTCGCCCACGGCGCTCGCCTTCAGCCAGGAGGCGCGCTCTTATACCTTGGAGATGACGCTGATCCTCGTGGGGCTGTACGGGCTCATCCAGCTGGCGCAGGATCTGCCAGGGGCAGCGGGGCCTATGATGCGCGGACAGGCGCGGGCTGGCTGGCTGGCCTTCATCCTGGGCACGACCGGGGCGGTGGACGTACTGGGCGACGGGTTGCCATGGCTGCTGACGGCGAACATCATTTTCCTGTGCTTGCTGCCCTTTACGCCGGACCGCAAGCGCTTCGCGGGTAACTTCCTGTGTGCGGATATCATCGTCGCGGTGCTATGCGCGCCGCTCTATGTGCTGATGTCGCATTACCAGAGCAGCTCGCCTCTGGACGCGATGATGTGGATACCGCCGCTCAATATCTCCCGGCTCTGGTATAATCTTGGCTCCGTCTACCTTATGCGGCTCGCGGATTCAGTTACCTTCCATTTCATGAAGGAGGCGACCCCGGGGCTGATCGTCTGGCTGATCGACGCCGTTCTGCTTGCCGCTGTGGCCACCGCCGCCTGGCGCTTGCGCCGTCGCCCGGTGATTTTGGCGCTACTCGGCATTTCACTGGTTTTTCTGCCGGCGCTGTTCATCATCACCTCGCTTTGGCGGCCAATTTTGCTGCCGCGCTACATTCTTTGGAGTGCCGCGCCCTTCGCTATTCTCGCGGGTATCGGCGCTGCCGCGCTGCTGGATGCTTGCACCCCGCGCCTACGCGTTGCCGCTGTGGCCGCCGCTACCGCCTTGCTGCTTTTCAACGTGGCGCCTTATTACCATGCGGAGACCAAGCCGCGCTGGGATATCGCCGCGAGGATGCTGGCGCAGGAGGTGGAGCCGGGGGATGTGGTGTATCTCTATGATCTCGGCGCGCTGTCGATCCTGCGGGTTTATCTGCCCCCTGGCACGCAGACCGTGGTGTTGAATGATTCCAAAGGCGACCTGACCCACGCCCAGGTGGCGATGAGCCAGGGTAAGCGCGTCTGGGCTGTGTACGGCCATGCCGGGCAGAGCGGTGGCACCGGGGAGATGCAAAAATTTTATGCGAAGGCCCAGGTGCTGGGCACGCCGAAGATTATGCAGACAGCCGGAAGCCGGATTTTCATTGCATTATTTGACCCGGCCACGGCTCATTTGGCACAAAACTGCACGGTGCAACCTCTCGGGCATAGCCCGAGCGGTTGCAGCTGAAGCCGGCCTACAGGGCGCTTTCGACCAGGTAATGCCCCTGATGGGCATGGTTGCCTTCGGTGAAGCCGCGTGCCTCGATGAGTTTGCGCACATCCGCCACCATGTCCGGGTTGCCGCAGAGGATGACGCGGTCGGTCTCAATGTCCAAAGGCGGCATGCCGAGGTCCATTTCCAACTTGCCGGCTTCCAGCAGCGTGGTGATGCGTCCGGTGGTATGAAAGGAATCCCGGGTGACCGTGGGGTAGAAGAAGAGCTTCTTTAGCACTTCCTCGCCGAAGTAATCGTCATTCTGCAGGTTGGCGACGCTGGCCTCCGTGAAGCTCAGCTCCGGTAGTTTGCGCGCGCAGTGCACCAGCACGATGTAGTCATAGAACTCGTAGGTATCGATGTCCTTGATAACACTGAGAAGAGGGGCCACGCCGCTGGTGGTGGCAAAGAGGTAGAGCTGCTTGGCGCCGGGCAACAGGTTGTTGAGGGTGAGCGCGCCGGTGGGCTTACCGCCAACGATGACCTGGGCTCCTTCCTGCATCGCATGGAGCGTTTCGGTCAGCTCATCGCTCTCGGCTTTATTGAGGAAGAACTCAAGGTGCTCTTCATGCACCGCACTGCACAGGGAAGCGCGCTTTGTTAAGGGCTGCTCGCCCTGGACCAGGGGGTGCCCGTCCACGACGATGCCAAGCGGGGTGAACTGCCCGCTCAGGAAGCGGAAGCCCGGATTGCGTGTGGTGGTGAAGCTGAAAAGAGTATCAGTCCAATGCCGGACAGAGGTGACTGTCTCAGTATAAAAATTGGTGGCCAAAATCCCGTCTCCGTCGCGAGGTATTGGCGGAGTTTAACGGAAGTTAATGGGTATGGCCGTGAGCTGGATCAAAACAGGGCGGCGCGGCCAGAGGATGGCCGCGCCGCATGCTGTTATTTTTCGACGAAGGCTTTCTCGATGACGAAATGGCCGGGTTCGGAGTGGTTGCCCTCGGCAAAGCCGCGCTCTTCGAGCATCCGGTTCAGGTCCGTCAGCATTTGTGGGCTGCCGCAGAGCATCACGCGGTCGGTCTCGCGGTTCAGCCGGGGCAGGCCAAGATCGGCCTCCAGCTTGCCGGTTTCAAACAGCGTGGTGATACGCCCAGTGTTGCGGAAGGGTTCGCGCGTGACCGTGGGGTAATACAGTAGCTTTTCGCGGGCCAGCTCGCCGAAGAACTCATCGGCCAGCAGATTATTCACCACCATCTCGCCATAGCCCAGCTCGGCGATCTCTCGGCAGCCATGGGCGAGCACGATATGATCATAACGCTCATAGGTGTCCGGGTCTTTGATGATGCTGATAAAGGGGGCGAGGCCGGTGCCAGTGCCGAGCAGATATAGTGTCTTGCCGGGCAGCAGATTGTCCTGGATCAGCGTGCCGGTGGCCTTGCCGCCGACGATGAGGGAGTCGCCGGGCTGCAGTTTCTGCAGATGCTGGGTCAGCGGGCCGTCCGGCACCTTGATGGAGAAGAATTCCATCTGTTCTTCATGGTTGGCACTGCACATGGAATAGGCGCGCAGCAACGGGCGGCCGTTGATCTGCAGTCCGATCATGGTGAATTGCCCGCTGATGAACCGGAAACCCGGGTTGCGCGTGGCGGTGAAGCTGAACAGCCGGTCAGTCCAGTGCCGGACGGTCTTCACCGTCTCGGTATACATCGTAGCCAAAGTCTTTGCTCCGCTGAGAAAACGTCGGCCGTGCTTAGACAAGCTGGAGCCAAATGTTAACCTCGTTTTTGACAATTCAGCCCGGTGCAATGCAAAAAACCATTTTCGGCGGGTTGAGCGGCACTGCGCGCCCAAGCTGAAATGTCATGGTGGCGAGGTTAAGAAATGATGGCAGCAGCGGGCGCTGGGGAAGAAAACTTGGCTCCAGAGGGGTTTCGAGGTAAACAATTCTAAAATCATCGCTGGAGACGAAATGACCTCTGCGACCCCCCGTGGCGTCGAGCACGAATTCCGCGCCGCCGCCATTCGCCTAGCCCCGGAATTTGCAGCTTTCGCGGGTTTGCCTGCGCCGCCAGATGCCGTGACGGCGTTGCATCTGCGCCACGTATTGGAGGCCGAATGGCTCGTCCGCCATGGTGTTGCTCCGGCTTTGGCCCGCGCCGCCGCCGCGCGTGCCGCAGCACAGTTCATCACAGCGGAAGCCGAGTCTCTGAGCGCCGGGGACCGTGCGGCACTGCCCGCATGGGTGACCGCCATGGCGGCGGAGGTTTCGCCCGGACCGGGGACGATTGCCCGGTTTTTCAGCTTGTCCGCGCCGCAGGCGGAGTTGCTGCATGCAAGCTGGCAATGCCTGGGCACGGCGGAGGCGTTGATGGAGACGGGCGGGGATATCCGCTTGGCGCGCGACCCGCGCACGGCGCTGAACGGCTATGGCTGTAGCCACCGTCCGCGCCCCTGGGCCGTGACCTTTGCCTCTTCGACGGCTTCTTCTTCTTCCGAGCGGGGCTATATCGCGGCGGATCGGGTGCGCCTTGCCGTCACCGCCGCGCTGCTGCGCGGGGTGGTGCCACGGCGGGCCATACGCGGCAGTATCGAGGCGGCGCGGCGCGGGATCTCCCGGGCGTTTGGCCTAGGGAC
>JAQUAC010000333.1 GCA_028687415.1 Acidocella sp.
GCCAGCCGCCGCTGATTGGCTCGCACCCGCTTGCGGTAGAGCTGTATCACCTTGTGCGCGTCCATGTCCTTCTTACCGGCATACACCGCCTCCAGCATCATCACGCCGCTTTCCCGTAGCGTTGCCACTTTCTCAGAGACCATTAATGCGGCTTCGTTGGCCGATTGCTCGCCCCCTTGCGCCAGCTTGGCGAGGCGCAGCGCGATAACCTGCTGAGATTCCATGGCGAGATAGGCGCCCTGCATGGCCAAATTAGCCATAGCCATGTTGGGCCAGGAGAAAAACGGGTTCTTCATACTGCAAAATCCTTGCGTCACTGCTCCCCATATGGGCACGCAAGGGGTTTTTCCCAAGCCGGGCCTTAGCCCCCTCCGAATTTGTTGCTCTTGGGGAAGCCGCTGGGCGGCATGCGCCCAGCCCCGGCGCGCACGCCCAGCCATTCGGTCAGCTTCACTTCCGTGCGGATCTTGTCGCCGATGCGCCAAGTCAGCCCCTCCGCCATGGCGAACACCTTCACATCCGCCATGCCGCCATCCTTGTATTTCTGCAGCTGCACACCCGCCCCCTTGGGCATCTCCGGCAGTTGGTCCAGCGGGAACACCAGCAGCTTGCGGTTCTGCCCCATTACCGCCACGTGGTCGCCCTTGGCCGGCACGCAGGCGGCCCATTCCTCGCCCGGCTTCAGCGCCAGAATAATCTTGCCTGCCCGCCGTTCCGAGGCCAGCTCCGCCCCCGGCAGCACGAACCCGCGCCCGGAGGTCGAGGCCACCAGATATTTCTGTCCCGCATCAGGGATGAACAGCGCCAGCACGCCATCCTCGTTCGCCATCTCCACCAGCAGGCGGATTGCCTGGCCATCGCCGCGCCCGCGCGGAATATCCGAGGCTTTCAGCGTATAAACCCGCCCATTGGTGGACAGCAGCGCGATTTTATCCGTCGATTCGCAGCGGAGCAGAAAGCCGAGCTTATCGCCCTCCTTGAATTTCAGCTCCGCATCCGCCGCCAGATGGCCCTTCTGCGCCCGTATCCAGCCCTTCTCGGAGAGGATCACGGTAATCGGCTCACGCTCCACCAGCGCCTCGGCGACGATCTCCAGCACCGGCGCCGCCGCGGAAATCTTCGTCCGCCGCGCCCCCAGCGCCCCGGCGCCGAATTTCTGCCCCACTTCAGCAATCTCGGCGGAGATTTTCTTCCAGCGCAGGCCCTCGTTCTGCAACAGCCCCTGCAGGGTCTTCTGCTCCGCCGAGAGCTTCTTGTGCTCATTGCGGATCTCCATCTCCTCCAGTTTGCGCAAACTGCGCAGCCGCATGTTGAGAATGGCCTCCGCCTGCACCTCACTCAGCTCAAAGGTCCGGATCAACGCCGCCTTCGGCTCATCCTCGTACCGGATGATCCGAATCACCTCGTCCAGATTCAGGAAGACTTTGATATAGCCTTCCAAAATCTCCAGCCGCTTGGCGATCGCCTCCAACCTGTGGCTGGAACGGCGGACCAGCACCTCCTGCCGGTGGTCCAGCCACGCCCGCAGCAGCGCCTTCAGCCCCATCACGCGCGGCAGACGCCCGCCATCCAGCACATTCATGTTCATGGCAAAGCGCGATTCCAGCTGTGTCGCGCGGAACAGCGATGCCATCAGCATCTCCGGGTCCACGGTGCGCGCCTTCGGCTCCAGCACCAGCCGGATCTTCTCATCCGATTCATCGCGGATATCGCCCAGCAGCGGCAGCTTCTTCTCTGTCAGCAGAATGGCGATCTGCTCCACCAGCCTGGATTTCTGCACCTGATACGGAATTTCCGTGACCACAATCACCCAGGTGCCGTGCTTGCCCTCCTCCCGCGTCCAGCGCGCACGGGTGCGGAGCGAGCCGCGCCCGGTCTCATAGGCGGCGCAGAGTGTCGTCTCATCCTCCACCAGCTCTCCCCCGGTGGGGAAATCTGGCCCGCGCACATGCACCAGCAGCTCCGCCGTGGTGGCATTGGGGTTGGCGATGAGATGAATAGCGGCGGCGCACACCTCGGCCGCGTTATGAGGTGGAATGGAGGTAGCCATGCCCACCGCTATGCCTGCCGCGCCATTGGCCAGCAGGTTGGGGAACGCGCCCGGCAGCACCACCGGCTCACTTTCCTCGCCATCATAGGTCGGGCGGAAGTCCACAGCGTCCTCGTCGATGCCGCGCAGCAACAACTCCGCGATCTCTGTCAAACGCGATTCGGTGTAACGCATGGCGGCGGCGTTATCGCCGTCGATATTACCGAAATTCCCCTGCCCCTCGATCAGCGGGTAGCGCGAGGAAAACTCCTGCGCCAACCGCACCAGGGCCTCGTAGATGGAACTGTCGCCGTGCGGATGGAACTTACCCATCACGTCACCCACCACACGGGCGCATTTCTTGAAGCCCGAGCGCGGGTCCAGCTTGAGCTGGTGCATGGCATAGATCAGCCGCCGGTGCACCGGCTTCAGCCCATCGCGCACATCCGGCAACGAACGGGACATGATGGTAGAGAGCGCATAAGCCAAATAACGCTCAGAAAGCGCGTTGCCGAGTGCCAGATCCTCGATCTGCCCGCCCATATCATCCGGCATGCTTCCGCTCCTCCTCATCCAGTCTCTCGGAAATGCGCTCATAAAGAGCCGCCCGCGCCGGTGGAAGGGGGAGGTGCCGCCCCCCGAACACGTCACGGGCCAGAAAATGCCCGGTCATCTTCAACGCCGCCGCGCAGTCCTTCATGCTTGCGTTGTCATGCCGCAGCAGAAATTCCGGTAGGTAGAACAATCTGTCTACCCATTCCCCGGCCTCGGAGAGCGTCACCGCCCGCCCGGTGCGTGGCGACACATAAGCCAGCCGGTCATTGCCCCCGCCCGAGCTGGAGAAATCTAACCCGAACCCCAACTCCCGCAGCAGCACAAGCTCCCAGCGGCAAAGTTCCATCAAGGCAAAACCGGGAATATCGATTCCCGCCAACAGGCGCAGCATGCCCGCGAAAGTCTCC
>JAQUAC010000334.1 GCA_028687415.1 Acidocella sp.
GCCCTGATCGCATCATGAAAACCCTCGCGACGAAGACCCCGGACTTCCCCACCCGCTTCGCCGCGCTGCTGGATCGCGCCACCACCGCCCCGGACGTCACCGCCACGGTGCGCGAAATCATCGAGCGCGTGCGCAATGAGGGCGACACCGCCCTGCTGGACTATACCGAGCGCTTCGACCGCCAAACCCTTACCCCGGAGACCATGCGCGTCACCCGCGACGAAATCTCCGCCGCCGTGGCGCAAACCCCCAAGCACCTGCGCGAGGCGCTGAGCCTGGCCGCCAAGCGCATCGAGGCCTTCCACCGCGCCCAGCTCCCGCGCGACATCGAGCTTTCCGACAGCACCGGCGCCCTCACCGGCCTGCGCTGGGGGCCTCTGGACGCCGCCGGTCTTTACGTGCCGGGCGGTAAAGCCTCCTACCCCTCCTCGGTGCTGATGAACGCCATCCCCGCCAAGGTCGCCGGCGTGCGCCGCATCGCCATGGTCGTCCCAGCACCTGACGGCGTGCTCAACCCGCTGGTTCTGGCGGCGGCGGCGGAAGCCGGGGTAACGGAAATCTACCGCGTCGGCGGCGCTCAGGCCGTCGCCGCCTTGGCTTACGGCACCGCCAGCATCCGCCCGGTGGACCGCATCGTCGGCCCCGGCAACGCCTATGTGGCCGAGGCCAAGCGCCAGGTCTTCGGCAAGGTCGGCATCGACTCCATCGCCGGCCCGTCCGAGGTGCTGATCCTCGCCGATGACGGCAACAACCCCACCCATATCGCCATGGACCTGCTGGCCCAGGCCGAGCATGACGAGGACGCCCAATCCATCCTCATCACCGATAGCGGCGCGCTGGCGGCGGCAGTGGAGAACGCGGTGGCGTCCCTGCTCACCAACCTGCCCCGCGCCGCCATTGCCGGGGAGAGCTGGCGCCGCCACGGCGCCATCATCCTGGTGCGCGACTGGAACGAGGCCGTTGACCTCGCTAACCGCATCGCCCCCGAGCATCTGCAGCTCATGCTGGCCGAGCCTGATTTCGTCTTCCGCCAGATCCGCCATGCCGGGGCCATTTTCCTCGGCAAAAACACGCCGGAGGCCATGGGCGACTATGTTGCCGGGCCGAACCACGTACTCCCCACCTCCGGCACGGCGCGCTTCGCCTCCGGGCTTTCGGTGCATGACTTCATGAAGCGCACCACCTGGGTCTCATTGCCGCACCACGCGCTGGAAGCCCTGGGCCCCGCCGCCGTGGCCCTGGCCGAGGCCGAGGGACTGACAGCGCATGCCGGGTCTGTGGCGGTTAGATTGGGGAAACCTTGACCAGAACGGAAACCCGGCTCATGTGAGCACCAGTTTTCCAAACTTTTTTGCTTTAGAGGTGTGTTTGTCCAAAGAAGATATGATCGAATTCAGCGGCATGGTTACCGAGCTGCTGCCTAATGCGATGTTCCGCGTGAAACTCGACAATGAGCACGTCATTCTCGCCCATACCAGCGGCAAGATGCGCAAGAACCGCATCCGCGTTCTGGCCGGGGACCGTGTGAACGTCGAAATGACCCCGTATGACCTGACCAAGGGCCGGATCACATTCCGCTTCAAGTAACGCTCGCCTCCGCCAGCCCGCGCCGGCTGGAGCTTCTGCGGCAGATCGGCATCGAACCGGCCCGCATTTTCGCCCCGGAGATCGACGAAACGCCCGCCCCCGCCGAGGCGCCGCGCCCCTATGCCCTGCGCATGGCGCTGGAGAAGCTCGGCCGCGGTGAAGCCGGCTTCGTCATCGCGGCGGATACCGTGGTCGCCGCCGGGCGCCGCATCCTGCCCAAGGCCGAGACCGAAGCGCAGGCGCGAACCTGCCTGGAGCTGCTTTCCGGCCGCCGCCACAAGGTCTTCACCGGGGTTGCCGTGCGCGCGCCAGACGGCCGCGTGGCCAGCCGCGTCGTCGCCTCCGCCGTCGGTTTCGCCCGGCTCGATGAAGCCCAGATCAGGGATTATCTGAATAGCGGCGAATGGCACGGCAAAGCCGGCGGCTATGCCATCCAGGGCCGCGCCGCTGCCTTCATCGACTTCATCTCCGGCTCTTATTCCGGCGTGGTTGGCCTGCCGCTGCACGAGACCGCCTCTCTCCTGCGCGGCCTCGGCCACAAATGATCGCCGTCTCCCGCCGGGGAGATGCCGCCCGCATCGCCCTCCTGCGCGGCGATGACCTCACCGAATATTACCTCTGGAACCTCGCCACCCCTGACGGCGTGGGCGACATCTACACCGCCCGCGTGGACGCGGTACTGCCCGCCCTCGCCGGGCGCTTCCTCTCACTGGGCGATGCGTCCGGCTTCCTGCCGGACAGCGCCGGGGGCAAAACCCTCTCCGAGGGTACATACGTCACGGTGCGCGTCACCCGCGCCCCCCAAGGCGATAAAGGCGCGCGCCTGGCCGTAACCGAGGGCACCCCAGGCGCCACTCCCGGCCTCATCCGCCGTGGCCCCGGCCCGCTGTTGGAGCTGGCCGCCCGCCTGCCCGCCGAAGAGGTGGTGCTGGACGATTACGCCCTGATGGCCGAACTCCGCCCCGCGCTGGAAGGCCGTCTGCGGCACGATGCCAAGGCCTTCGACGCCGTGCTGGAAGACGAGGTCGCCGGCCTCTCCGAACCCACCGCCCCCCTGCCCCACGGCGCGGTCATGCACATCGCCACCGCCAAGGCCGCGACGCTCATCGACATCGACGCAGCCTCCGCCAGCGCCATGCCGCCAATGCTGCTGAACACCGCCATCATCCCGGAAATCTGCCGCCAGATCGTTCTGCGCAACCTCTCCGGCGGCATCCTCATCGACTTCGCCGGGCTGAAAGCCGCCCAGCGCCAGAAACTGGCCGAGCCGCTGCGCGCGGCATTGAAATCAGATCATCTGCGTCCAGATTTCCTGGGTTTCTCCCATCTCGGCTTCGCCGAGCTCACCCGTCGGCGCATCCGCCCGCCATTGCACGAATACCGCTCATGAAATGTCC
>JAQUAC010000040.1 GCA_028687415.1 Acidocella sp.
CGGGCACCTTGGGAAGCTTGCCGCGCGCGGTGAACGCGCCGGTTTGCTCCTTGGTGCCGCTCCAATCCTCGGGTAAGCCGCCGAAACTGTCGAACCCGTGCACCTGGCGGGTAGTCTGGGCGGCCAAGTTGCGCACGGACTCCCCCTTGGCAACGCCAAACTCCACCACCAGCCCCTCCTTTGGCGCGCGGGAAAAGGCGAATTTCAGTAGCTCATTACGGTCGGCGAGCACCATCGCCTCCGGCATGTTGGCGATGATGTACTCCACCGCCTCACGCTTGGCGTGCAGGCGCAGATCAAGCCAGAGATCGTTGACATAGATTGAATGCAAAAGCTTCCGGTAAGCGCGGGCGTAAAAGCCTGAACTGAAAAAGCCCTTATTAAGAATTGCCATCTGGCTTCGTGATCTTTCTGGTTAGTTCGCGGACGGCACGCCGGCAATGCGGAGCGCCTCTTCCTGCCTTGCGGCCAGCTCCACCTCGTCGAAGGTGCCGACTGTCTCGTGGAACAGCCTAGCCCAGTTCAGCTCCGCGCCCAAGCGCAGGAAGACGCTGCCTAGGCCAATGGCCGAACGGTCCATAAGCACGAATTCCCGCGGCGGGCGGACGCCGCCGGTGCGCTGCAGGCCAGAATGGACTTTCTCCGCCACCTCCCTGCCGAACTGCGTGCCCGCATCCTCTTGAATCGGACGCACGCGGTCCTGGATCAGCGGTTCATAGAGGAATTTCGCCCAGTCATTGAGGACGTGGATCTGCTCCTCGGTAATGCCCTTGAAGCCCCATATATCGTAGGCGTGGCAGGCGCGGCCAAAATCGTCGTCGCGCACGGCGGCATAAAGTTCCAACACCCCGCCGACGAACTTTGCCGGGAAAACGCGGATGGAGCCGTAATCCAGCAGGTTTAGCCCGCCGGTCTCACTCACCTGGTAATTGCCCAGATGCGGGTCGCCATGAATAATGCCGTAGCGATAGAACGGAATGTACCAGGCGCGGAACAGGGCAGTGGCGAGCGCGTTGCGCTGTTCCAGCGAGGGGTTGCCCTCCAGCCACGTCTTCAGCCCAACCCCCTTCAGCCAAGTCATGGTGAGTAGCCGGTGCGTGGTGTATTCCGGCACCGGCTGGGGCACGTTCACATCCGGCACACCGTCGAGTATCTGGCCATAGAGACGCATCTGCGCGGCCTCGCGCTGATAGTCCAACTCCTCGCGCAGGCGCTCGGCCAGCTCCACGTAGATGTCATCTTGGATGATCGCGTTATCCATGCGCTTGTACAGCGCCATGGCGAGTTTCACCTGACGCAGATCGGCTTCAATGACGTTCGGCATGTCCGGGTATTGCAGCTTCACCGCCACGTCCCGGCCATCCGGCAGCATGGCGCGATGCACCTGCCCCAGACTCGCCGCCGCCAGCGCCTCGCGGCTGAAGGATTTGAACTTGCTCTCCCAGTCCGCCCCCAGCTCGCCCGCCATGCGGCGGCGCACGAAAGCCCAGCCCATGGGCGGCGCGTTAGCCTGCAGCTCCGCCAACTGGGCGGCGTATTCCGGCGGCAGGGCGTCCGGCACGGTGGAGAGGAACTGCGCGACCTTCATCATCGGGCCCTTGAGGCTGCCCAGCACCGCCTTCAGATCCTCAGCGTGGCGGGCCTTGTCGGTCTTGATGCCCAGGAACCGCTCTCCGGCGATGCGCGTGGCGATGCCGCCCACAGCGCCGGAAGTGCGCGCCATGCGGCGCATTTCGCCAAACAGGCTACTGCCTTCACGCTCGGCCATTACGCGGCCAGCTCGTCAATGAAACCCGAGATTACATCCAGCCCTTTGTTCCAAAATTGCGGATCGGCAGCGTCCAGCCCGAACGGGGCGAGCAGCTCCTTATGCCGCTTGGTGCCCCCGGCGGAGAGCATATCCTTGTACTTCGCCACGAAGCCGGGCTTATCCGCGCTTTCCTGATAGACGGCGTAGAGCGCGTTCACCAGGCAATCGCCGAAGGCGTAGGCATACACATAAAACGGCGAGTGGATGAAATGCGGCACATAGGCCCAAAACAGCCGGTATTCCTCGGCGAAGTTGAAGACCGGGCCTAAGCTCTCCGTCTGCACTTCCAGCCAGATCTCACCTATGCGCTCGGGCAACAGTTCGCCCTGACGGCGCTCCTCATGCACCTGTTTCTCGAACTGGTAGAAAGCGATCTGCCGCACCACCGTGTTCAGCATGTCCTCCACCTTGCCCGCCAGCATGATACGACGGCGCTGCGGGTCGGTCTCGGCCTCCAGCAGGGAGCGGAAGGTGAGCATCTCGCCGAACACGCTTGCCGTCTCGGCCAGGGTGAGCGGGGTGCCAGCCATGAGATAGCCTTGCTTCGCCGCCAGCACCTGATGCGCGCCATGACCCAACTCATGCGCCAAGGTCATCACATCCCGCGTACGGCCATGGAAGTTCATCAGCACGTAAGGGTGCACAGAAGGCACGGTGGAATGGGCAAAAGCGCCCCCGGATTTGCCGGGCCGGGGGGCGGCGTCGATCCAGTTTTTCTCGAAGAAGGGCTGAATGGTGGCGGCAAGCTCCGGGCTGAACGCGCCATATGCGCCGAGCACGGTCTCCTTGGCCTCGAGCCAGGAAATGGCGCGGTCGTCATCGCCCGGCAGCGGAGCGTTGCGGTCCCAATATTCCAGTTTCTCCAGACCCAGCCATTTGGCTTTCATGCCGTAATAGCGGTGTGCGAGTCTGGCGTAGGAGGCCTTCACAGCCGTCACCAGCGCGTCCACCACCTCGTCCTCAACCATGTTGGAGCGGTTGCGGAAGGAGGTCGGGGCCGGGTAATGGCGCCAGTTGTCGTCGATCTCCTTGTCCTTGGCGAGGGTGTTGGTGAGGAGGGAGAACATCTTCTCCTGCCGCGCCATCGCCTCGCCCACCGCCTTGCCGGCGGCCTCGCGCAGGCTGCGGTCAGAGTCGGAAAGCTTGTTCAGCGCGGCGGAGAGGGTGAGTTCCTCGCCGCGCACGGTCAGGCGCATGGCGGCGGTGGTTTCGTCGAACAGACGGCTCCAGGCTGCATGACCAGTGACATCTTTTTCCATCAGCAGCGTCTCGACTTCGTCAGAGAGCTGATGCGGCAGGAACACCCTCAGATCACGGAACCAGGAAGCGTAGCGGGCTAAAGCGGGGGCTTGCAGTTTCTCGGTCAGTTCGGGCTCACCGATGCGGTTCAGCTCCAGCGTGAAAAACAAAGTGTGCGTGCTGATCGCCGTCACACGCTCGGAGATGGTCTGGTAGAATTTGCCGTTGGCGGGATTGTCGGAATCCGCCGCGAAGAGAAGCTGCGCGTAGGAGGAGGCGCGGCCCATCGTCTCATGTAATTTTTCGTATTCGGTCAAAGCCCCAGCCAGTTCTGCGCCGGACATTGCCGCCAGCTGCCCCTGATAGTGGGCGGCAAAAGCCTGCGCGCTTTCCTGGGCGGCGGTGAGGTCGGCCTTGATGCGCGCATCCTCCGGCCCGGCGTAAAGATCGTTCAAATTCCAGTCCGGCAACGCCGCAGCGCCGCCTGATAAACCTTCGGGGTGCCGCACCAGTCTGGCCTCGTTCATGAAAAATCCGCTCCTTCGATCCTGCTTACAGATTTAGGCTTAACGACGCGGAGGTCAAACCTCATCCAAAGCCAGTGTGAGCGTTGGAATCATCATACCGCTTCCCTTATGCATATAGGGAACCAGGAGTCCGCATGTCCTCACCCTCTCTGCGCCGGGATGCCAGCGCTGTCGGCCTGTTGTTTGCAAGCATCGGCGGCATGGTCGGCTCCGGCTGGCTGTTCGGCGCGCTGAACGCGGCGAAGATCGCCGGGCCTGCCTCGCTCATCTCCTGGGTTATAGGTGGGGGGGCAGTGCTGCTGCTGGCCTTCGTGTATGCCGAGCTGTCTACCATGTTTCCCAGGCCGGGGGCGGTGATCATCTTTCCGCAGCTTTGCTTCGGTGGCCTGGCGGCGGAGATCATGAGCTGGGTTAACTTCCTGGCCTACGTCGCCGTGGCGCCGGTGGAGGCTGTTGCCGTGGTCTCCTATGCGGATAATTTTACCCCGGGGCTCGTGGAGCGAACGGGCATGCTAACGGAGACGGGGCTCATAGCGGCGGCGGCGCTGATGGCGCTGTTCCTTATCATCAACCTCTTCGCCATCCGGCTCGTGTTGGCGGTGAACAATGCCATTACGTGGTGGAAGCTGGCCGTGCCGGCGCTTACGGTCGTCGCGCTCATCGCCGTGCATTTCCGTACCGCCAACCTCACTCAGTACGGCTTTGCCCCCGGCGGGGCGGGCGGGGTGCTGGAAGCCGTCTCTGGCTCTGGCATTGTGTTCACCTATCTCGGCTTCCGTCAGGCCATCGAACTGGCGGGCGAATCGGCTAACCCGCACCGCAACCTGCCCTTGGCCATTCTCGGCTCGGTGCTGTTCTGCATGGTACTGTATCTGGGACTGCAACTGGCGTTCATCGGCGCGCTCAGCCCGGAGAATCTAACGCAAGGCTGGGCTGGAGTGAAATTCCCCGGCATTTCAGGCCCGTTCGCGGGGTTGGCGGGCATACTCGGCCTGCCCTGGCTCGCCGCCGCTCTGTATGCCGATGCCGCGATCTCGCCCGGTGGCACCGGGATCATCTACAACACCACGGCGGCGCGGGTGATCTATGCCTCGGCGGAGGCAGGCTTTCTGCCGCGTGCGCTGGCCACGCTTTCGCCTTCCGGCGTGCCGCTGAGGAGCCTGGGGCTGGCCTTTGCCGCCGGGTTGCTCTTTCTGCTGCCCCTGCCCTCCTGGCGGTTGCTGGTCACCTATATCTCGTCCATCGGCATTCTCGCCTACGGCATAGGGCCAGTGGTGCTGTACTGTTTCCGCCGGACACTGCCGGAGCAGCATTTTCCGCGCCCGTTCCGGCTGAGTTTTGCCGGAGTGGTGACGCCTGCCGCGTTCATCGTGAGCAATCTGGTGGTGTTCTGGGCCGGGGCGGATGTGACGGACCATCTGTTCGGCGGGCTGGGCGCCGGGTTTCTTGTCTACGCCGCCTGGCAGCTCGGCACGCGGCGGACGCTCAAGCACTTGGCCTGGCGCGGGGCTGCATGGATGTTGCCGTATTTCGCCGGACTATGGCTCATCACCTGGCTCGGGCCGCTGCACGGCAAACATGTGCTGGGCAATGCGAGCGGCGCTGTGGCCGTCGCGCTGCTCAGCCTTGGCATTCTGGCACTAGCCCGCGCCTGCGCCATGCCCGACCCAGCCATGGCGAAAACGCGCTACGGCCATGTTGGCTGACTACATGCCGATGGCGCGGCGGTAGACGTCCAGCAGGGTTTCCTGCTCCTCGACCTCTGCCGGCTCCTGCTTGCGGATGCGAATGAGCTGACGGATCACCTTCACATCGAACCCGGCGGATTTCGCCTCGGAATAGATATCCTTAATGTCGTTGCCTAGCGCTTTGCGCTCTTCTTCCAAGCGCTCAATGCGTTCGATAATGCTGCGCAGCCGCTCGCCCGCGATGTTGGTCGGCTTCTCTTCAGTGATGTCCTGCGACATGTCTCGCTCTCCTGCGTTGCGACGGGTGGGCGGGGATAGAGCCTGCGCTGGCCCGCCGTCAATGCCCGGCAATGACTGGGGCAGCCTTGCCCATGCGGGAAGTCCTGCCCATACAAGGTAGATATGGAGGACGATAACGCCCGCTTTCTACGCCGCGTGTTTGGCGCGGCCATTGCCGCCGCTGATCCCGCCTTGTGTGTTCCCCCCAGCCTGCCCAGGCCGGGGGCTGGACGCAACATCGTTATTGGCGCGGGCAAGGCCGCCGCCGCGATGGCCGCCGCGGTGGAAACCGCCTGGGCGGGGCAAGATTTCGAGGGTGTTGTGGTCACGCGCTACGGCCATGCCGTGCCGACGCAAAAAATCCGCGTACTGGAAGCCGCTCACCCGGTGCCGGACGCGGCGAGCGAGGCCGCCGCGCGGGAAATTTCAGCCGCCGTGCTGGGATTACGCCAGGAGGATCAGGTGGTCGCGCTGATCTCCGGCGGGGCCTCCGCCCTGCTGGCCCTGCCCGCATCGGGGCTGACACTCGAAGACAAGGTATTCATCAATAAGGCGCTGCTTGCTTCCGGAGCGCCCATCTCGACGATGAACCGCATCCGCAAGGCGCTCTCTGGCATCAAGGGCGGCAAACTCGCCGCCGCCTGCGCGCCCGCGAGACTGGTGACGCTGGCGATTTCCGACGTGCCAGGGGATGATCCGGCAGTCATCGGCTCCGGTCCCACCTGGGCGGAGGGGGCAGATTACCGGCTTATCGCCACGCCGCGCATGGCGCTGGACGCCGCCGCGCGGGAGGCGGGCATGGCGGTGGAGATTCTTGGCGACGCGCTGGAGGGTGAAGCCGCGGCTCTGGGGCGCGATCAGGCGGCGCTGGCCTTGCTGACCAAGGAGCCGAAGCTGCTGCTCTCTGGCGGCGAGACAACCGTGACCATCGGCGGACAAAAGCCCGGGCGCGGCGGACGCAACACGGAATTTCTGCTCAGCCTCGCGCTGGCGCTTAACGGAGCGCCGAACATATGGGCGCTGGCGGGGGATTCAGACGGCATTGACGGCACGGAGGATGCGGCGGGGGCGGTGATAACCCCGGACACGCTAGCCCGCGCCCAGGCGCTGGGACTGGACGCGGCGGCGTATCTGGCGGCGCATGACAGTTACAGCTTCTTCTCCGCCCTGGGCGATCTCGTCATCACCGGGCCGACCTTAACGAACGTGAACGACATACGCGCCATACTGGTGACATGAGGATTGCATGACAGAACGGATGCGCCGCCACCGCCGGACCAAGATCATCGCCACGCTGGGACCGGCAAGCTCGACGCCAGAGATGATCCTCCAGCTCTTCCAGGCTGGTGCGGATGTGTTCCGGCTGAATTTTTCCCACGGTGCGCATGCGGACCATGCGGCGCGGATCGAGATGATCCGTGCCGTGGAACGGAAAACGGGCCGCCCTATCGGCATTCTCGCCGATGTGCAGGGGCCGAAACTTCGGGTCGGCACGTTCCAATCCGGGCGCGTGCAGTTGCAGGCCGGACAGACATTCACGCTGGACATGAACCCGGCCCCCGGCGACACAAGACGCGTCTGTCTACCGCACCCGGAGATCATGGCCACCGCCGAGATCGGCATGACGCTGCTGCTGGATGACGGCAAGCTGCGCCTGCGGGTGCTGCGCAAGCGCGAGGATCAGTTGCTCACGGAAATCCTGAATGGCGGCATGCTCTCCGACCACAAGGGCGTGAACATCCCCGACGTGGTGCTGCCGATCCCGGCATTGACGGAAAAGGACCGGGCGGATCTGGCGTTCGTCCTGCCGCTGGGCATCGACTATATCGGCCTTTCCTTCGTGCAGCGGCCGGAGGATGTGGCCGAGGCGAAGGCGCTGGCTGCCGGGCGCGCCGCCGTGATGGCGAAGCTGGAGAAACCGCAAGCGCTGGATAACCTAGACGCCATTCTCGCCCTCGCGGATGCGGTGATGGTGGCCCGCGGTGACCTTGGCGTGGAACTACCGCCGGAAGAAGTGCCCATCGCGCAGAAACGCATCATCCGCGCCGCCCAGCAGCGCGGCAAGCCTGTGGTGGTGGCCACGCAGATGCTGGAAAGTATGATCTCCGCCCCCGCCCCCACCCGGGCCGAAGCCTCGGACGTGGCGACCGCCGTGTTCGACGGCGCGGACGCGGTGATGCTCTCGGCTGAAAGTGCCGCCGGGCAATATCCGCGCGAGGCGGTGAATATGATGGACCGCATCATCACGCGCGTGGAACGGGATGAGGATTGGCGGCGGGAGATCGACGCCAAGCGCCCAGCCCCGGAGAAATCCTCGC
Organism: Acidocella sp.; assembly: GCA_028687415.1. Classification (GTDB taxonomy): domain Bacteria; phylum Pseudomonadota; class Alphaproteobacteria; order Acetobacterales; family Acetobacteraceae; genus Acidocella. The sequence goes on from JAQUAC010000040.1 coordinate 7,862, forward strand.
CCGACGCCATCGCCGCCGCCGCCGTGCAGGTGGCGCATACCATAGGCGCGAAGGCCATTGCCGCCTTGACCGAGTCGGGCGCCACAGCGTTGCGCGTGGCGCGGGAAAAACCGGACTGCCCGGTGCTGGGGCTGACGGCGAATATAGGCGTGGCGCGAAGGCTGGCGGCGGTGTGGGGAGTGCATGCCGTGCAGGCGGAAATCGTCCACTCTATGACCCAAGCAATTGATAATGCCAAGAAAATCGCACAGATAGAAGGTTTCGCCGTGAAGGGCGAGGAAATTGTGGTGGTGGCAGGCGTGCCATTCGGCCAGATGGGCACGACCAACACTCTGCGTGTGACCAGACTGTAACCTGTTACACCGGCACCTTATATCCGCCCGAGTCAAATGTTTTATTATTAAGCCTTTGTGCCTACTCTTTATCGAAATCTTTACCTTGGCGGCAGGATATTTTGCTTGTATTAATGGGGCCAAATTCACGCTTCCGTTAGAATGAGGATCCACCATTGCAGACACAGGGCTCGGCCATGGCACGCGGCAAAATTGTTTTGAGCATCGGCGCGGCCGCTTTGGCCCTTGTCAGCTGCACTCACCCCACTCCCAAAGTGGCCTCCGCGCCGCAGGCAGTGCTGGTTGGGCATGTCTATCCTGTAGCGGTGACAGTGCCGCCGCCGGTCTCGCCACGGATTAAGTTCACCGCCGGGCAGAAAGAACAGGTTCAGCAGGCATTCAACGTCATCGGGCTAAAATCCGCGCTGATGGTGGCCGCACTCTCCTGCAGCCAACAGGACAAATACGACGCCTTCATGACCAGCTTCCAGCCGCATGTTCTGGCCGCGCAGCATGTGATGGACGCGTATTTCCGGAAGGCCAGCGGACCTCACAGCGGACAGAAAATGGAAGATGATTTCGTAACCTTGCTGGCGAATAACCAGTCCGTGAACGGCATCTCCCAAGGGGCGATCTTCTGCCCGAACAACATGGCCGAGTTCAGCGCCGTGCTGGCCCTGAAGACCCCCCAGGCGCTGGACAGCTTCGTGACCGATCAGGCGCCGCCCACCTCCTCCCGCGTCGCAAGCGCCGCACCGGCACCGTAGACGCCACACTCCCTGAAACAAAAAACGGGCTCGCCTTATATGGCGAGCCCGTTTTGCGTCAGGTGGACCTCTGCTGCGACCAGCGCAGCATAAGCAGGATCAGGGCGATGAAGATGGCCCCTGGCAGAAACCAGAAGGTTGAAAACAGTGGGTACGCGCCCGTGAAGAACCAGAATAACGCCATTACGGCCAGCCCGCCGAGGCGCCGCCGGGCGGCGTATTCAGCCAGCACGAAGGCCAGCGCAGGAAGATCGTAGATATAAGCATAGGGCGTTGCGAGCATAACCAAGCACAGCGTGGCGGCGATACGGTCCAGCCCGCCCGAGCCCCCAGGCCGCCAAAGCCGCCAGCACGCCAATACGGCGCAGATGAAGGCCAGCGCCTGAAATGCAGCAGCCACATGAGCCGATGCCCCGAGGCTGCGGCACAACATGAATACCGTTATCATCGTGTATTCAAAAGCCGCCGGCCACGGTGCGGCAAGCAGGTTCTGCGCGCCAGAGACGTGATGCGGGAAAACCACACTCCAGACATCAAGGCCGAATATCAGGCCGGACAGCAGGCATAGCACGCCCACGGTTGTCGCCGCTGCCGCAAAAGCCTTCCAGTTGCGCGCGGCAAGAAAACAGACGGGCAGCAGCAGGCCGAACTGGGGCTTGATGATGACACAGCCTGCGGCAATGCCGGCAATAACCGGCTGCGCCTCCGCCAGCCCCAAGCTGAGTAGCAATGCAGCGGAAACGAACAGCCCCGTCTGCCCCATGGCGATGCAATAGAGCGTTGGGACCGAGACCAGTCCCATAACGATTGCGCTAAGCCGGAATCTCAACCCATAAGCAACAGCAATAAGGCTAAGCAGGCTGGCGAATATCCAGGCAATATAGCCCGGCAGCGGAGCCGCCAGGGAAAACGGCACACTGAGCAGCAGAAATGGCGGCGGATAAGGCAGGTAATCCCCCGAGAGGTGATGCAGAACCGCCACCGCATCCAGCCGGAACGACACGAAATCGCCCGCCACGATGTTTCCCGTAACCTGCCAATGACGCCGCAGCACCGTGATGTCGAACGCCAGGGCCAGCAGATTGCTGATGACGATAACCGTAAAGCAGACGACCCGGAAAACGCCGTAGCCCCGCATCGCGGCTAGAATGCGGCCTCGGCGAATATCTTCCTTACATCACCGCCCCATGCGTCATGATACCTTGCCAGCCAGTGCTCTGCCTGGGTGGGGGCGCCGTTGGCGATTTCCTGTAGCGGGCTGAGATAGGTTCGCTCATCTTCTCCGGCAGCATTCTTGCGCGCCCGATTTTTCAGCCCCCCAGCGGCAATGACCAGAACCTCCCGCGCCAAGTCGCGCAGCGTGCCGGAACCGTATTTTGTGTTGATACCTGTGACTGGAACGGCAGAGCGCAGGGCCAGAATATCTTCATAGCTCAGCGGGCGCACCAGCGCGGCGGCGGCGGCAAGTGCCGTGGCGTCGTAGAAAAGTCCCGTCCAGAGGGCGGATTGCGCCAGCATCATCTCCGGGCGGCCGGAATCAGCACCGCGTGTCTCAATGTATTTCTTCAGCCGCACGTCCGGGAAGGCAGTGGTGCTGTGATCGGCGAAATCGCCCAGCGTGGCGCGCTCGCCTGGCATTACGGCCAGCTTCCCGGCCAGGAAATCCCGGAAGGAGGCGCCGGCGGCGTTGTGATACACGCCATCCCGGTAGACAAAGTACATCGGAACATCGAGCAGCCAGTCGGCATAAGTCTCGAAGCCAAAGCCCTCCGCGAAGATGCAGGCAGGGATGCCGGAGCGGGCGTTGTCGGTGTCCGTCCAGACCTGGGCGCGGTTGGAGAGCAGCCCGTTCGGCTTGCCCTCATAGCAGGGAGAGTTGGCAAAAAGGGCGGTGGCCAGAGGCTGCAAGGCCGAGCCGACGCGCATCTTTCGCACCATGTCGGCCTCGGAGCAGAAATCCAGATTTACCTGCACCGTGCAGGTGCGGAACATCATGTCCAGCCCGCGCGTGCCGACTTTAGGCATGTATTCGCGCATGATCTTGTAGCGCCCCTTGGGCATTACCGGCATGTCCGCCCGCGCCGCGAAGGGATGGAAACCGAGCGGAGCGAAGCCCAGACCTAGGCCAGGGGTGACCGCATGCAGGCGTGCGATATGCGTATCCAGCTCCGCCTTGGTGGCGTGCAGGTCAGCCAGCATGCCGCCGGAAAGTTCGAACTGGCCACCGGGCTCCAGCGAGAGCGAGGCCCCGCCGCTGCCCTTCAGGCCGATTGTGTTGCCGTTATCGAGGATGGGGGTGAGGTTTTCCCGCGCCTCGATGGCATGCAGCAGATCCGCAATGCCGCCAGGCTCATCATAGGATGGCGGGGCAAAACTGCCGGCGCGAAAGCCGAACGCCTCATGCTCCGTGCCGATGGTGAAGCTGGAGGCGGGCTTGCAACCGGCTTCGAGATAAGCCGCGAGGTCCCGGGTATGCTCTATGATCGTGGAATCTGTGTCCCCGGGATTCGACAAGTTCTACTTCCTTTTCATGGCTGCGCCGCCAGCAGCAGCGTCAGCCCGGCAATGGCGGCGGTCTCGGCCCGCAGAATGCGGCGCCCCAGGGACACACGTGTAACAAGGGGCTGGCGACCGATAGCTTCAAGTTCCGCATCGGTAAAGCCGCCCTCCGGCCCGACCATAAGCGCGGATGGCCCGGCGGCGGGACCGAGCAATGCGGCGGTGCGGCGTTCATCGGCGATGAAGAGCGGGCGGGCGGGCCAATCCGCCATGAGCTTGCCCAATTGCAGCGGGGCGCGGATTTCCGGCACCTGCAAACGCTCGCATTGTTCAGCGGCCTCAATGGCGATGGCACGCAGGCGGTCGAGATTCACATGGTCGGCCTGAGTACGGGCGGTGATGATGGGCTGGATGACTGAAACGCCCAACTCGGTTGCCTTTTCCACCACCATGTCGGTTTTCTGGCGCTTCAGCAGCGCGAAACACAGCCAAGCATCTGGCTCCGGCGCCGCTGGCCGGGTTTGCTCCCCCACGCGCAGCGTGACCGATTTGCGGGAAAGTTTCGTGACATGCGCGCGCCACTCGCCGCC
>JAQUAC010000335.1 GCA_028687415.1 Acidocella sp.
CACTGCTGGTGCTGCTGTTCGGATTCCATCCCTCCACCGCCGTGGGTACGGATTTGCTCTTTGCCGCCGCCACCAAGACCGTGGGCACCACCATTCACAGCGCCGGCAAGACCGTGGATTGGCGCATCGTCCGCCGCCTGGCCATGGGCTCCGTGCCAGCGACGCTGCTCTGCCTGAGCCTGATCGCGTATTTTGGCGTGACCAGCAAAACCGTGACCAACCTCATATCGTTGACCTTGGGCGGGGCGCTGGTGCTGAGCGCGGGGACGCTGATGTTCAAAGATGCCATCGTCGACGCCATCGCCAGCCGCTACCCCGCGTTTGACGAAGGCGGCTCGCTGCGGATGACCGTGGTGGTGGGGGGAGTGCTGGGCGTGCTCGTCTCGCTCTCCTCCGTTGGGGCCGGGGCGCTGGGGACTATCGCGCTTATCATTCTCTACCCGCGTTTGCCCATCGTGCGCATTGTTGGCTCCGACATCGCGCATGCGGTGCCGCTGACGCTGCTGGCGGGGCTGGGGCACTGGTATCTCGGTACCATCGACTTCCCGCTGCTGGGCTCGCTGCTGGCGGGCTCGATTCCGGGCATTATTCTGGGCAGCTACACAGCCCGCTATGTGCCGGACAAAGTGTTGAAAACGATGATGGGGATAATCCTGGCCATTGTCGGGTTCAAGATGTTGACGAAGTAGGGGACGGCTAAACCTCGCTAGCCGTCTTGGTCGCGAGCGTGGCGCCGAGATGCTCTTCGCCCCGCATGGCGGCGAGGTGTTCCTGCCGGTGGCGCTCACTGTAGCCGGCGCGCTGCTCGGCCGTGCGTTCACCATGGCAGGAAGGGCAACTGACCCCGTCCTCGAATAGCGGGGAGGCGCGATCCGCCTCGCTCACGGGGCGGCGGCAGGCGTGGCACAGCCCATATGTGCCAGGGACGAGGCCGTGGCCAACCGTGACCCGCTGGTCGAAGACAAAGCACTCGCCTTCCCACAGGCTTTGCGCGGCGGGAATGGTTTCCAGATATTTCAGAATGCCGCCTTGCAGGTGGTAGACCTCGTCCAGCCCTTCCGCTTTCAGGAAGGCGGTTGATTTCTCGCAGCGTATGCCGCCCGTGCAGAACATAGCGACCTTTGGTGGCGTGCCCTCGCCCAGCAGCTTGGCACGCTCGGCGCGGAACCAGGCGGGGAAGTCGCGGAAGGTCCTTGTGCGCGGATCAATGGCGCCGGTGAAACTCCCCACGGCCACCTCGTAATCGTTGCGCGTGTCGATCAGGATGGTGCCCGGCTCGGAAATCAGCGCGTTCCACTCTTGCGGCGGAACATAATGGCCGACGCTGGCCAGCGGGTCGATGTCCGGCTCGCCCATTGTCACGATCTCGCGCTTGAGCCGGACCTTCATGCGGTGAAACGGCAGCGATGGCGCACGGGAAAACTTGACCTCGATAGCCGCGCAGCCGGGTAATTGCCGGATATGGGCCAGCACGTTTCCGATGGCTTCATCCGACCCGGCGATTGTGCCGTTGATCCCTTCGCGGGCGAGAAGCAGGGTGCCCTTTACGCCTTGCGCGCAGCAGAGTTTTGCCAATGGCCCCTGAATGCCTGCGCAATCGTTGAAGGGCGTGAACTTGTAGAGTGCGGCGACGCAGACCGGCAGTGTTGGATTTAACGATGGCATTTGCCGGTATTTAGCAGGGAAGCGCGCTGACGTCAGTGCTGGGCCGGGGAGCGGACAAGAAAAAAGGCTCTCCCTTGCGGGAGAGCCTTGCCCTAGTTGATAGGGAGCGAATTTCAGGCTTTATCGGCCATCTGCGGGGTGAGCGCATCAACCATGCCTTGGGCTGAAATCAGCCGGTCAGAGGCTTCGCGATACGCATCGGCATCATGCACGTCAGTGGCATCGTAGGCGGCTTTCGCCGCCACCAGCGCCGCGTTCGCCGTTCCCGCGTTCAGCTCCGACTGGCGGACAATGGAGTCAGCCAGCACGGCGCAGCGGGATTCGGTGATCTCCGCGAAGCCGCCGGAGACGAAGAACCGGTCGGTGATGACGTTGTTCTCGTAGATGTCCAGCAGCCCGCCGCGCAAGCCGGTGATGAGCTCGGCATGCCCCGGCAGTACGCCGAGATCGCCATCCGTGCCGGGAATGACGACCATGTCGACGTCACGCGCCAGCAGGAGCTTTTCCGGGCTGAGGATTTCCAGGGCGATCGCCATTGATCAGACCTTCGCGGCCAGGGCTTCGGCCTTGGCGATCGCGTCCTCGATGGTGCCGACCATGTAGAAGGCAGCCTCGGGGAGGTGATCGTAATCGCCAGCGACGATGCCCTTGAAGGAGCGGATCGTGTCCTCGACCTTGACGAACACGCCAGGGGAGCCGGTGAAGACTTCCGCGACATGGAACGGCTGGGACAGGAAGCGCTCGATCTTGCGGGCGCGGGCCACGACCAGCTTGTCGTCCTCGGACAGCTCATCCATGCCCAGGATGGCGATGATGTCCTGCAGGGATTTGTAGGTCTGCAGGATGCGCTGCACGTCGCGCGCCACTTTATAGTGCTCATCGCCCACAACGCGCGGGTCGAGCGAGCGGGAGGTGGAGTCCAGCGGGTCCACGGCCGGGTAGATGCCCTTTTCGGAGATCGCGCGGTTCAGCACCGTGGTCGCATCCAGATGGGCGAAGGAGGTGGCCGGGGCCGGGTCGGTCAAATCGTCGGCGGGCACGTAGATGGCCTGCACGGAGGTGATCGAACCCTTCTTGGTGGAGGTGATGCGCTCCTGCAGGGCGCCCATATCCGTCGCCAGGGTGGGCTGGTAGCCCACGGCGGAGGGGATGCGGCCCAGCAGCGCGGACATCTCAGCGCCGGCCTGGGTGAAGCGGAAGATGTTGTCCACGAAGAACAGCACGTCCTGGCCTTCCACGTCGCGGAAATACTCGGCCATCGTCACGCCGGAGAGGGCGACGCGGGCGCGGGCACCCGGCG
>JAQUAC010000336.1 GCA_028687415.1 Acidocella sp.
CGCAACAAGCGCGATGTGGGCGAGACGCTGGAAAATCTGGCCAAGCGCATCGGCTTCCGCACCCAGAAGGGGTTTGGCGAGCGCGTGATTTTCCGCGAGCTGTATCTGCAGGGGCTGACGCTCATGGATGTGCGCGAGGCGAATATCGGTATCGCCATGGGCCTTTCGCATATCGCCGCGCGTAACGAGGTGCGGGCGCTCATCAGCGCGATCAAGCTGCCGCCGCGCCGTTTGGGTATGGTGGCGTAGGGGGTTCCACAAAACCCCATCGGGAAAGAATGCCCATCGCAGCAATTTGCCGGCCCGGAGATAATTATTTTCAGGGCTTGCAATGCATGTGCACATTGCATTGTAAGATGTCCTGAATTGGGAGTGTTCTTGCTGTGACGCGGGTTTTTCTTGTTGGTTCTGGTCCTGGCGACCCGGATTTGTTGACCGTGAAGGCGCTGCGCCTGCTGCAAACGGCGGAGGTGGTGCTGTATGACAGTCTCGCTGGCAAGGCGATCCTCGCTCTCGCCAACCCCGCCGCCGAACTGATTGATGTCGGCAAGCGCTGCGGCAAAACCTCTACGGCACAGGCGGAGATCTGCCGCCTGCTGGTGGCGGCTGCGCGCACGGGCAAGCGCGTCGTGCGGCTGAAGGGGGGGGATGCGATGATCTTCGGCCGCGCCACGGAGGAGATGGAAGCGTTGCGAGCGGCTGGCATCGGTTTTGAGGTTGTGCCCGGCATCACCGCCGCGAGTGCCGCCGCTTCGGTGTTGCAGGTGTCGCTGACCCGGCGCGAAATTGCGCGCTCTTTGCATATTCTGGCCGGGCATGGGGCGGAGAGCGGCTTGCCGGCGCATGATTGGGTGGCGCTTACCCGCTCCGGCGGCACACTGGCTGTTTATATGGGCAGTAAGACGCTGCCTGGCCTGGCGGCGCATTTCATTGAGGCCGGCATGGCACCGGAGATGCCCGCGCTGGCGGTGGAGAATGCGTCTATGCCCGGGCAGGGTGTGCTGCGCGGGAGCATCGCTACCTTGCCACGTCTGGTGGCGCGTGCGGCACCCACCGGCCCGGTGCTGGTGCTCATAGGCGCGGCGCTGGCGGATGCCACCGAGGCAGAGGTGCTGGCCGCCAGCTTCGCGGAATAAAATTACCCTGACAATAAAAAATTAAAAAACAGCTCTCATAAGGAACGTGGTGCCCTCACAAAGGGCATCGCTGGGGGAAAATACGTCCCGGCCAGCTCAATCAGCTGAGGGCCGTAGCGTGAAGAATTTGCCGATTATGGTTAAGTTTCTGGTTTTGCCGGAGGCGTGCGGGCCTTCGTGACCATGGCCGCGGCGGAATGGTTGCTGATTACCCTGCCGGTGGAAATTAGTGACACGCGGCAGCTCCTGTTCAGCGACACTGAGACCTCAGCTTTATGGGGTGCTGAGCGGCCGCTTCCGGCGTCCCCGGCAAGCAATTCTTAAGCAATCCACTCCGGCCGGGGCCGATGACTGGAAGGAATTCTAAGTATTCATCGATCATTAGGAAAGCGGCCTCATGATGAGCGCAGGACATGCCGCGCCTAAAGGTTCAATTTTGTAAAGCGTACATGAGGATGATATGGCTGATATAAAACAGAAGCTGACGATCTGGAGCCAGGCCGATCAGGCGACCGGAGACAAGGTCTATCAGCTTGTTCATAAGAACCTTGAAGCGATTTTGCTGAAAGCCTATCAGGCGGCCGACCCCACCTTACGCAAAATGCCGGCAGAGGCGCTGGCGAGAGAAGAAAAAAAGTTCGCATATATCGCGCGCGGTAATTTCTGCGACGGCTATTTCGAACAGCAGGAAGCGATTTCAAAGGGGCTGGCCGCAAAGCTCGATTATGTACGCTACCTGACTGGCGCTTATGCCGCTTATGCCGCCGGTCTGACGCAGACCCTGATTAACGAAAAAGGCTGGTTTAAGGGTGATCGCGACCAACTGATCGAATCCCTCATGCGCTCGGTTTTCTCGGATGCAAGCGTGGTGATGTGCCATTATTTCGACCATTTGTCGAAACAGGCAGCGGATGAGCGGGCGGTCGTGGAGGCCGAGCGCGAGCGCCTGGCGGATGAGGATCGTCTCGCAATGGAGATTGTTTCCACGGCGATGGAGGCGCTCGCCAATGGCGATCTCACCTACCGGATCACGGCGGACATGCCGCCCCGCAGCGAAGCGCTGAAGCGCCATTTCAACGTCACGTCCGAGAAGCTGCAAAGCACGATGCAGTCGATCGCGGCGAACACCGAGGGGGTGCGGGTGAGCGCCGGGGAGATCACGCAATCCTCTGACGATCTGTCGCGGCGGACGGAGCAGCAGGCGGCGAGTCTTGAGGAGACAGCGGCGGCGCTGGACCAGATCACCGCGACGGTACGCAAGACCTCCGAGGGGGCCGGGGAGGCGCGTAGCGTAGCCAACACGGCGAAGGCGGATGCTGAGCGCTCCGGCGTGGTGGTGAACGAGACCGTTACGGCGATGAGCGGGATTGAAAGCTCGTCCAAGCAGATATCTAACATTATTGGTGTGATCGACGAGATCGCGTTCCAGACCAATCTGCTGGCGTTGAACGCGGGCGTGGAAGCGGCGCGCGCGGGTGATGCCGGGCGCGGCTTCGCGGTGGTGGCGACGGAAGTGCGGGCTTTGGCGCAGCGCTCGGCCGATGCGGCGAAAGAGATTAAGGCGCTGATCTCCACCTCTGGCGCGCAGGTGGAAACCGGGGTGAAGCTGGTGGGTGAGACCGGGCATGCGCTCTCGCGTATTGTCGCGCAGGTGGAGCGGTTGAACACGCTGGTCACGGATATAGCGGGTTCGGCAGCAGAGCAGGCCACAGGGCTGGCGGAGGTGAACACCGCCGTGAACCAGATGGACCAGGTGACGCAGCAGAACGCGGCGATGGTGGAAGAAAGCACGGCGGCG
>JAQUAC010000337.1 GCA_028687415.1 Acidocella sp.
CATCGGCACTCTGTCGCGCTCCCGCGTCAAGAGCCTGATCCTGGAAGGTGCCGTCACGCGCGACGGCACGGTCACGAAAGACCCGTCGGAAAGCGTGCAAGCCAGCGTTACCTACCGCCTGCGCCCCCCGGCGCCCGAGCCCGCCACGCCGCAGGGCCAGGAGATCAGCTTGCATATACTATACGAGGATGAATATCTGCTGGTGCTGGACAAGCCCGCCGGCATGGTCGTCCACCCCGCCCCCGGCAACCCGGATGGCACGCTGGTCAACGCCCTCATCGCCCATTGCGGCGCCAGCCTCACCGGCATTGGCGGCGAACGCCGGCCCGGCATCGTCCACCGGCTGGATAAGGACACCTCAGGTGTCATGGTCGTGGCCAAAACAGAGCTGGCCCATACCCGCCTCTCCGCCGCCTTCGCCGCGCGGGATCTGGAGCGGGAATACAAGGCCATCTGCTGGGGCGTGCCGAATCCGTCAAAGGGCGCGATAGAGGGCGACATCGGCCGCGACCCGCGCGACCGCAAACGCATGACCGTAGTCACCCGCAACGGCAAGCACGCCCTTACCAATTACCGGACCATCCACACCTTCGGCCAGGGCGCGGCACTCATCGCTTGCCGCCTGGCCACCGGGCGCACGCACCAGATCCGTGTGCACCTCGCACATATCGGCCACCCGCTGGTGGGCGACCCGGTATACCTCAAGCGCCGCCCGGCGGCGGCCAAGCTACTGCCCGAGCCCGCGCGGAGCCTAGCGCTGGATTTCCCCCGCCAAGCCCTGCACGCTGAAATTCTTGGCTTTTCCCACCCCATCACCGGGGTAGCCTTACGCTTCACCACGCCCCCGCCGGCGGATTTCCAGGCGCTTGAAGGTGCATTGCTCACATGCGACTGAAACAGGACTGTTACAGTCCTTATTCTTGACTACGGCAGGATTTCATCCCTAAACTCTCCTCTATTAAGCCGCCTGAGGGCCACCAGTTCGCTAGCCGGAAGATGTTAACGCCTTTTTAGGGGGCGTATCCGGCCTGTGGTGCTAATGCTTTGCTTGGTCCCAACGGTAGCCAACCGAACTCATCTCGCGCGTCCGCCGAGTCCTCTGGCCACGAGGGATGAGCCAAATGCAGGAGAATCCGTTTTATGGCCTCCACTGTTTCGTCTATGGCCCCCGACCTCAGCCTGACAAGGTATATGCAGGAAATCCGCAAATACCCCATGCTCTCGCACGAGGAAGAAGAACGCCTTGCCCGCGCCTGGCGCGATCAGGGCGACGATCAGGCCGCGCATACACTCGTCAATTCGCATCTCCGCTTAGTGGCGAAGATCGCCATGGGCTATCGCGGCTACGGCCTGCCGGTGAATGAGCTCATCTCCGAAGGCAATGTCGGCATGATGCAGGCGGTCAAGCGTTTCGACCCCGAGCGTGGCTTCCGTTTATCCACATACGCCATGTGGTGGATCCGCGCCGCCATTCAAGAATACATTCTGCACTCGTGGTCGCTGGTGAAAATGGGCACCACGGCGGCGCAGAAGAAGCTGTTCTTCAACTTGCGCCGGCTGAAGGGCCAGATGCAGGCCATTGATGACGGCGACCTGCAACCCGAGCAGGTGGCACGCATCGCGCATCTGCTGGACGTGCCGGAGCAGGACGTGGTGAACATGAACCGCCGCCTCTCCTCCCCTGATAATTCGCTGAACGCGCCCATCCAGTCAGAGGGTGAGGGCGAATGGCAGGATTGGCTGGTGGATGATGCCGCGAGCCAGGAAACCACCCTGGGCGACCGCGAGGAACTCACGGGCCGCAAGGCGCTATTGGCCACGGCGTTGAAAACGCTCTCCGAGCGTGAGCGGCACATCCTGGTCGAGCGCCGGCTGAAGGACAACCCGACGACGCTGGAAGATCTCTCCCAGCAATACAACATCTCGCGCGAGCGGGTGCGGCAGATCGAGGTGCGCGGCTTCGAGAAGCTACAAAAATCGATGAAGACGCAAGTCGCCGAGCAGCGCCACGCCACACAGGCACGGCTGGGGTAAAAAAACGGGGCGCCGCGAGCGCCCCGTTTCATGTATCAGTCGTCGCGGTGCACGCGCTCCATGCGCTCGTGCCGTTCCTGCGCCTCAATGGAAAGCGTGGCGATGGGCCGCGCCTCAAGCCGTTTCAGCCCAATCGGCTCGCCAGTTTCCTCGCAATAGCCATAAGTGCCATTTTCAATCCGCTGCAGCGCCTGGTCGATCTTGCCGATCAGCTTGCGGGCCCGGTCCCGCGTGCGCAGTTCCAGCGCGCGGTCGGTCTCCACGCTCGCGCGGTCGGTAATATCGGCTTCCAAAATCCCGCCTTCACCCAGAGAGGCCAGGGTGCCATTGGCCTCCTTCACGAGTTCGCCCCGCCAGCGCAGCAGTTTCTGACGGAAATACTCGGTCTGCATTGGATTCATGAACTCTTCGTCTTCCAATGGCCGGTAGTCGGGTGGCAACGAAATCAACATGCCGTCCGTTCCTTCAATCACTTCGAGGATAGGTCACCAAGACCCCCCCTTTGTTGAGCGGGCTTATAGCGATGCCTCCAATACAAGCCAAGACCGGAACAACGGAAAGCCGGCGCTTTGAACGGCATGCTGGCAAATCGTGTTTTTATGTTGGAATGTCTGGCCGCCGGAAGGTGAACATGCCATTTATCTTGCGCGACAATGACGGATTGATGACAGGAGACCATAAGTGGACGCGCGTACTCTTGGCTTCACGCTGCGGGACTCGGTTGCTCTAGGCGAGCACGCCGGGCCAGGCCAGCATATCGCGCTGGGTACTGCCGCCGGGGCGGAGATTCTCGCCCCCTCTGGTCTCATCCTAACACAAGAAGAAGCCCGCCCCGCCGCTACCGGAC
>JAQUAC010000041.1 GCA_028687415.1 Acidocella sp.
GCCAATCTTATGACATCAACCCTGAAACCGGCCTGTTCGACGTTGAGTATGCCGACATCATGGGCATCCCGTTCGACTTCACCACCTCCCCGCAAAAAACCAAGCCAACCAAGCCCAAGCCGCTCAACCGTGTGCACGCCATCAAGGAGCGCGCCGCGCTGGAGATTACCTTTCCCCGCGTCAGCGGCTACCGGCGCGAGCTACCGGGTGAAAAACTGGAGCCGAAATTCACCGAGGATAGCCGGCTGGAAATCACCCCCGCCGATATCGGCCCCACCTCGGTGGTGTTGGAAGGCATCGTCGGTGCGGGTGTCACGATCACGCCCAATGTCCTGGAGCGGCTGCGCCCTTCGGAGATCAGCTTCAACCTCGCCAAATACCTGCTCTACGCGCACTTCCGCGATGAGGATAACGTGCCCAAGCAGCATCTGTTCCCGCAAATCCAGCGCCTGGCCCGCGCCTGGCTGGATGGCGGCTACCTCGTCACCAAGGGCGTGCCGATTGGCGCGATTTTGTATGAGGACCAGCTTGCCCGCGCTGCTGCCAAAATCGACCTTGCCCTCACCCGCGGCAGCGATGGGCCGGTGCTTGCCGTGCTGGACCCGTACAACCCCAGCGGCTCCACCCGCCATGTCAATTTCATCACCACCAAGCCCTGCTGGGCCACCGGCGCGCGCCCGCCTAAATCCCATATCAGCCACGTGGTGCTGGACAGCACTTGGGAACAGCCGCTGGCTTTGGCGCTGGAGAACCACCCGCGCGTGCTGGCCTACGCCAAAAACCAGGCTTTGGGCTTTGAAATCCCCTACCTCGATGGCGGCACCATGCGCCGTTACGTGCCGGATTTCCTGGTCAGGCTCGACACTGGCAGCGCCCAGCCGCTCAACCTCGTGCTGGAGGTAAAAGGCCTGCGCGATGAGGCCGACAAAGCCAAGGCGCAAACCATGCACGAGCTATGGGTGCCGGGGGTCAACGCGCTGGGCGGCTTTGGCCGCTGGGAATTCGCCGAATTCCGGGACTGGGCGCTGATGGAAGACGATTTCGCCGCCCTGGTTGAACAATTACTACAAAAGGTTGCCGCCTGATGGCTCGTACTCCAAAATCCTCCGCCAAGCAGATTGACGCGCTGAAGCATGAGGCGGCGACCAGGCGAAATATTCCCACTGCTGAGATGGAAAGCTTTTTCCAGCGCGATGAGGATTCTGCTCCGCGCCCGCCCAAGCATTACCCGCGCGCCCGGCCTTTGGCCGGGGGCGAGACCCGCACGGCGGAGGAGCCTGCCGCGCCGGAGCTGATCTGGAACGGGGCGCGCATCACCATATCTGACGCGCAGATGGAAGAGCTGGCGCGCACCGGCACGCTCACTTTGTCTGACGCGCAACTGGTCTGGCGCGGCAAGGACAGGCAGGACTGGTCAGACCTCGTGGTGAATGTGCCGCCGCTCTATATTCAGGAGAAAATCCACCCGAAGGCGATCATCGACGATTTGAAACGCCGCACCGCGCAAACGCGTGAGACGCAGAACGAGATGCCGGATTTATTCGCTGATTTTAACGGCATTTCGCCCGAGCAGCGGGCGGAGTTTTACCAGCACGACCAGCATTGGTCCAACCGCATGATTTTGGGGGATTCATTGCAGGTGATGGCGAGCCTGGCCGAGCGCGAGGCTTTGCGCGGCAAGGTGCAATGCATCTATTTTGACCCGCCTTACGGGATAAAATTCAATTCCAACTGGCAGGTGAGCACCCAAAGCCGCGATGTGAAGGACGGCAAACAGACCGATATTTCCCGCGAGCCGGAACAGGTGAAAGCGTTTCGGGATACCTGGAAGGATGGCATTCACTCCTACCTCACCTATCTGCGCGACCGGCTGACCGTGATGCGGGATCTTCTCACCGAAAGCGGCTCGATTTTCGTGCAGATTAGCGACGAGAATGTGCATCGTGTGCGGGCGGTGATGGATGAGGTATTTGGGGCGAGTAGCTTTTGCTGCTTGATCGTCTGTCGAAAGACAAGCGCACTCAACAGCCCAGTTGCAAGGGTTAATGTTATCCCCGGAAGTGCAGATTTTATTCTTTGGTACGCCAAAAGTGCTGAATGCGTAAAATACCGTCAGCCCTACCTACCAAAGAGTTTGTCCGGAGATGGCGGCGACCACTATAGAACAGTAATTCTGGCAGACGGGACGGCCAGGCGACTTACGACGGAAGAATTGTCAAACCCGGACAGCTTACCTGCTGGTGCTAAAGTAATTCAGATTGACAATCTGATTTCCCAGGGTTTCTCTGAATCTCTCTCGCAACAATTCCGATTTCAGGGACGCGAGTTTTCACCTGGCCGCACGTCGCATTGGAAGACCACGCCAATTGGTTTAGCTCGGCTGGGCCTCAGCGGCCGCTTGGCCGCTGAGGGTAGGACGTTACGATACCGCAGAGAGTTCGGGGATTTCCCTGTGATGATGGTTAACTCAATTTGGGAAGATGTTGGTGCAGATTCTGATAAGTCTTACGTTGTTCAAACCCCATCGGGAGCAATCCAACGCTGCATCCTGATGACCACCGACCCTGGCGATCTCGTGCTCGACCCCACTTGCGGCTCCGGCACCACCGCTTACGTTGCCGAGCAATGGGGGCGGCGCTGGATCACAATGGATACCAGCCGCGTCGCCCTGGCTTTGGCCCGCACGCGCCTCATGGCCGCGCGCTACCCCTGGTATCTGCTGGCGGATAGCCGGGAAGGCCGCGCCAAAGAAGCAGAATTAACCAAACGCCTGCCCGCGGATACGCAAGTACAGAACGACATCCGCCAGGGCTTTGTGTATGAGCGCGTGCCGCACATCACCCTCAAATCCATCGCCAACAACCAGCTCATCGACGAGATTTGGGAGAAATGGCAAACCGTGCTGGAGCCGCTGCGCGCAAAGCTAAACCGCGGCCTCGAAAAAAATTGGCAGGAATGGGAAATCCCTCGTGATATTTCGGAATATCTCGATGGGGGCTTTCAAAAGACGGTCAGATCAGCACCAAAACCTTTTTCGAACAATGAAATTCGGCAAACGCATGAACAATGGTGGGAAGCGCGCATCGCCCGCCAGCGCGAGATTGATGCCAGCATCGCCGCCCGCGCCGATGTCGAATATCTCTATGACAAACCTTATACCGACAATGCCCGCGTGCGCGTGGCCGGCCCCTTCACGGTGGAAAGCCTCTCCCCCCACCGCGTGCTGCCCGCCAGCGAGGAGGAGCTGCTCCGCGATGCCCCGCCTGCGGACGCCACCCGCGCCGGCCAGGATTTTTCCAGCATTGTCATCGATTATCTGAAATCCGAAGGTGTGAAACAGGCGAAGAAGGCCGACCGAATCGTGTTTGAAAGCCTCACCCCCTGGCCCGGCCAGTATATCGGCGCCAGCGGCATTTTCATCGAAGGCGAAAACGGGCCGGAGCGCCGCGCCGCCATTCTCATCGGCCCGGAATATGGCACGGTAGGCCGCCAGGATGTGGTGCGGGCCGCGCGCGAGGCGGCGGATGCACGGTTTGACGTGCTGATCGCCTGCGCCTTCAATTTCGATGCCCATTCCACCGAGCTGGACAAGCTCGGGTCCTTGAACATCATCAAGGCACGCATCAACCCGGATATGCATATGTCCGACGAGCTGAAAAACACCGGGCGCGGCAATATGTTCGTGGTGTTCGGCGAACCGGATGTGAAAATCCTCGACGATGGCGGGCCGGAACTGCGCGTGAAAGTAAACGGGGTGGATGTGTTCGACCCCAATACAGGTGACATTCGCTCCAACGACACATCAGGCATCGCCGCCTGGTTCATCGATACCGATTATAACGAGGAAAGCTTCTTCGTCCGTCACGCTTATTTCCTGGGCGCCAACGACCCGTATAAGAGCCTGAAAACCGCGCTGAAAGCCGAGATCGACGAAGATGCCTGGGCCACGCTCTACGCCGATACCTCCCGCCCCTTCGCCCGGCCGGAGGGTGGGCGCATCGCGGTGAAGGTGATCAATCATTTCGGTGATGAGGTCATGAAAGTGTTCGGGGTTTAGCCGTGAACTTTCTCATCGCCGAAAGCTTTACCGCATCGTTCAACCGCCTCTCTGGCCAGGACCAGAAGGCGGTAAAAGCCAGTGTGTTCGATTTGCAGATGGACCCCACCGGCAACGGGCTGCAACTGCATCGGATCGACAAAAGCAAGGACAGGAATTTCTGGTCCGCCCGCGTCAACCGTGATGTGCGGTTGATCATCCATAAAACCGGGGAGAGCCTGCTGGTTGCCTATGTTGGGCATCATGATGATGCCTACGCCTGGGCGGAACGGCGGCGGATAGAGGCGCACCCGCGCACCGGCGCCATTCAGATTGTTGAAGTGCGTGAACTGACCGAGGCGCCTATCCCAGCGGCGCCACAGGCAACGCCAGCCCCGGCTTTGTTCGCCCGCCTGGATGACAATGCGCTGCTCTCCATTGGCGTGCCAGCCGACTGGCTGGCCGATGTGCGTGCCGCGACGGAGGACGGGTTCTTTGCCCTTGCCCAACACCTGCCCGCCGAAGCCGCCGAAGCCCTGCTGGAATATGCCGCCACCGGCAGGCTGACCGCCCCGGCCCCAGCCGCCGCAAGCCCCTTCACCCACCCCGATGCGCTGCGGCGGATCAGGCCCATTGCCGACCAGGAGGAGCTGGAACAAGCACTCTCCTACCCTTGGGAAAAGTGGGGGGTGTTCCTGCACCCCTCCCAGCGTGCGCTCACCACGCGCAGCTTCTCCGGCCCGGCACGGGTGGCGGGGTCGGCTGGCACCGGCAAAACCATCGTGGCACTGCACCGCGCGGTGCGGCTGGCGCGCGAAAACCCCAAGGCGCGCATCCTGCTGGCGAGCTTCTCGCAACCTCTGGCCGATGCCATGGCGAAAAAGCTGCTGGTGCTGGCACCTGAAACCGGCGGCATTGTGCCACGTATCACCACCGCATCCTTCCAGGGCATTGCCGAGCAGATGTACCAGCTCGAACATGGCGTGCGCCCGCGTATCGCATCGGACATTGTACTGCGCGAGCGGCTGCGGGATGCTGGGGCAAATCTCAAGGGATTTTCGGAACGGTTTTTATTGTCTGAGTGGACCAACGTCATCGACGCCTGGGGCATAAACTCACAGGATGCCTATGCGACCGTTCAACGCATGGGGCGGAAAAGCAGGCTCGGCCCCAACCAGCGCGCCAGCCTGTGGCCCGTGTTCCAGGCCGTGCGCGAGGCGTTGGCGGCTGAACGATACACGACATGGGCGGAGGTTTTCACCGGCCTCGCGGCTGCACTTGTCCAGCGGGAGCATAAGCCGTTCGATCACGTCATCATCGATGAGGCACAAGACCTTGCCCCCGCAGAGCTGAGATTCTTCGCGGCACTCGCGCCGGCAAAGGCGGATGGTTTGTTCCTGGCCGGGGATGTAGGGCAGCGTATTTTCCAGCATCCTTATTCCTGGGCGAGCCTTGGCGTCGATGTCCGGGGCCGCTCATCCACGCTTAAAGTCTGTTACCGCACCTCTCAGCAGATCAGGCGCGCCGCCGACCGGCTGCTGCCGGTGGTACTGCGTGACACCGATGGGCTCGAAGACGAGCGGCGTGGAATCGTTTCGGTGTTCGATGGCCCGGCACCGGAGGTGCACACACTCGCCGGTACTGAAGCCGAAGCCGGCTTTGTTCGCGCAAGAATTGAGGGGTGGATTGAGGCCGGCATCGCGCCCCGTGAAATTGGCCTGTTTGTCCGCACGGCGCAGTTGGTCCCCAGGGCAAGGGCGGCCATTATGGGAATTGCGGGAACTGAAGATACGGTTACAGCACCCATGAGTCTTGCAAAAGGCCTCGAATTCAGAGCCGTGGCGGTGATGGCCTGCGACCAGGGCATTCTTCCGCTCGATGAACGGGTCGCTGACGCGGCGGACGAAGCTGAACTCGATGATATTTACGAGACCGAGCGCCGCCTGCTCTACGTTGCCTGCACACGGGCCCGCGAACATCTGCTGCTGACGGGTGTGACACCGGCATCGGAGTATTTGGCCGACTTTCTGCCCTGATGTGGCATGAAGTGTCGCCCGGATAGCAAATCACGGCTCGCCGGCGGCCTTCAACGAAGCCGCGATATCGCCGATCGACCGGAAAAGCATGAGCGCATTGTCCTTCGAGGGCATAAACCCCCGACGGCGCCAGAACGCCGCGGCGGCGTCATCGATGGCATTGACCATCAGCGCCCGCCCGCCGATCAGCGCGGCTCCATTCACGCTGCGGGCCAGCGCATGGTTGAGCAACCCAACGCCAATCCCCTGCCCAGCCCAAGCTGCGTCTGTGGCAAGCTGGCCGAGCAGAATACACGGCATCGGGTTCGGCGGCTGACCGGTGCGGATCGCGCGCGGCAGCGCGGCGGGCACGACGGCTGTTGGCGCCAGGCCGTAATAGCCCACCACCTGGCCAGCCACATGGACGACCATGACCACGGAGAATCCTTTCTGCTGGTTGGCCAGCGCGCGAGTCTTCAGCCAATGGTCGAGCGAAGGCTTGCCGCAGGCGAACTGGGATACATCATGCCCAGCATGCAGAAGCTCCGGTGCGGAGAGCAATACCTCCCCCATCAACGCGTCGTGGTATCTTTTTCCCACGGCGCCTTGCGGCGCAGAGAGGCCACCATTTCCGGCACAGGCGCCGCAGGGGCGGAGACGGCGTGAACGAACGCCTCAAACCCTTCCGGGCTCATACGCACCAGCGTGCTTTCCATCAGCACCTCCTCGGCCGCCCGCACCGCGGCTTCCCGCACAAAATCAGTGCGCGAGCGCCCGCGCAAATCGGCGGCACGGTCGATAATCGCGATATCGCCTTCCGGCAGCCGCATCGAGAGCGGATGGTCTTTACGCTTGGGCGAAGCGGTCATGGCGGTGGTTCTTGTCATGACCGGGATATAGTTGATTGTAGCGCATTATGCAATACGGATTTGCACTACTATCACCGCCCGCGCCGCCGCGATTGCCGGGGTTGCTTCTCCCACCCGGGCACTCGCTCGGCCCGCTGGCCAAGCTCACGCCAGAATTCTACATCACTCTGGCGGCTTGCCGCCTGGCGGCGGCTGAGGCTGGCAAGCATTTCCGCCACATCTGCGCCTATACGGGCTACCCGCCCCAGCACCTTACCATGGCGGTGTAAATGCGCCGTCAAAGCGGGCAGCGTCTCCTCAAATGCCTGCGCAATCCGGCGGCTCAACATCCGCTCTCGCAGCATCGAAGCCTGCTCCAGACCGCCCTCGCGCGCTTCCGCCGCCTGGTGCACTCTCTGCACCGCCTGCACTGCCCCGCGCCGCAGCCCGGCTGCACGCTCCATCAGCGCCAGCGCCGCTTGCTTCTCGGGCGCTTGCGCAAAATTGCGCACGATGTTGTTCCGCACATCACCGCGCCCGATCTCGCGCCGGTCGCCCAGCGGCCGCCGTGCGATGATCTCGGCGCGCTCCGCCCCTTCCGACGTCACGATAAAACTCTGCTCCCGGTGCCGGCTGCCTGAGGTATAGGCTCCGAATGCCGAGACCAGCTTCGTGCCAGCCGGCATCGCATGAATGTGCTCGGTAACTGTGCTCCCCTGTGCGGTGTTGGTGGTCAACGCATCGCCATAGGCCAGTTGAACTCTACCATTTGGCTCGCCCCGCAAGCTCTCCCAGGCCACCAGACCTTCCCGGCCTGTTATGGTCTTCAAGGTCAGCCCGGCCTCATCAATGGCGGCGATCTCCAGCACCGTGCCGTTGCGCCCGATATTCCCGACCGTGCCGGTCTCCATGAACTTGGCATTCGTGCGCCTGAAGAGGCGGACCCGGTCACCCACTGCAAGTGCCAATTCATAGTCCCGCTCCCCAGCGCCATCGGTGGCTTTGACCGTGATATGATCCGCACTGATCTCCCTCATATCCCGGCGCTGCTGGCGGATGGCCAAGCTGATATCATGCGCCTCGGCGTTACTCGGCGCGCTCACCGAGATGCTGAAGTCCGGCCGATCATTATTTGCCTCAACCCGCTGACGCCAAAGCCGGGCAATGTATTGCACCGCCTCATCATACCCGCCCGGCACGATTTTGAGGGTCCCATTCTCATCTTTGCGTCGTATCGCCTCTTCCGTCTGGCCATTGCGCAGCATCAGCACGGTCTCACGTTCTTGCTCCGCTGTCTGCCGCACCGAGGAGCCCAATTCCGGCACCTTGTCGACCCCCAACGCCCGGCGCAGCAGTTCGATCACCGGCCCGGCCTCCACCGCCTGCATCTGCTTGGGGTCACCAATCATCACCAGTTGGAATTTGTGCGCCGCCTGCGCCGCCATGATCGCGTTCAACTGGCGCGTACCAAGCAGCCCCACCTCATCGACCACCACGACCGATTTGCGATCGAGCCGGATCGTGCCTCGCTCCACCCCCCGCAGGAACGCCGCGACGGCCCGGGTATCGGCCGCCGGAATGCCCGCCTCGGCCAGATCATCCGATTGCCGCCATGCCAGGGCAATACCATGCACGGCCCTGCCGTCATCCTGCCAGGCCCGGACCAAGGGCTTCAGCAGCGTGCTCTT
Organism: Acidocella sp.; assembly: GCA_028687415.1. Taxonomy (GTDB): domain Bacteria; phylum Pseudomonadota; class Alphaproteobacteria; order Acetobacterales; family Acetobacteraceae; genus Acidocella. The sequence goes on from JAQUAC010000041.1 coordinate 8,588, forward strand.
GCCGGAACCTGCCACGCCGATTGCCAGACCAATCCGCCCGCCAGCGCCCAATTGATCAATAATCCGCCGCTGCGCCTTGCCATGCGCGCTGGTAAAATCGATCTCCGGGAACGCGGCTACCGCCGCCGCGATGGCTTTGCGTGTGAGGGCGGCACTACGATCCCGAGCTCCAGCCCTTGCCGTTTCAATAAGCCGCTGTTCCTCTCGCAGCTCCAGCGTGGTGGTGATCGCCACACGGTCCCTCCCCTGCCGTCCTGGCACCCGGCCCCAGATCAACGCGGCATCCTCACCCTGACGCTGTACGCCCCGCTCGCGGAAGGCTTGGGTCAGAGCATCCAGGTCATTGGCCTCGCCAATCCCTGCTGCGATCAGCCCTTTGGCGGCGGCAATCCTGGCATCCGCGCCGTCGATCACCGCCCGCCGGTCGAACTGCTTGCTCAGCAACGGCAGAGCCGCCTGGAAGGCCGTCTCCAGCCGCTGCTCTCGGCTGGGCAAGGGGGCGATTTCACTGGGGCGCAGGACACTGCGATGCCGGTAGCCCAGCCTTGCCGCCATTGCCCGCCAAGCAGCAAGATCGCTGACATCATCGCTCTTGGCCTCACGCGGATTCTGCACCCCGGATTTGAGCAGGGCAATTTTGCGGGCGGGCGCAAGCTTGTCCCAATCAAGCCTCTGCGCCCGCGCATAGACCCGCGCCGCCTCGGTGCCGCTTACTGTGCGCTTGCTAAATTGCGCCACGACGCTTTCCGGCACGGCGGAGAGCTTGGCCATTTCGGTGCGGGCATCGAGCTCCACGGCCACGCCATGGGCGCGCAGATGATCGGCGAGATAGGCCTGATACAGCGCGCCCCATTCATGGATCCGCCCTTCAAGCAATGCGAGGTTGATGCTACCCACCCGGCCGCTCGGCGTCTCCACGACGTTGAACAGCGCGACATGGGTGTGCATCTGCATATCGCCCGGCGCCCGGCCCTGCGTTCCGGTGAGCGTGTGCAATTCCGTCACCGGCTCCCCATGCTCATCCGCCCGCACGATCTCAACCGTCGGCCGCGCCGCGTAATGGTCGAACGACACCCAGCCAATGGAACCGGCCTCATAACCTCGCTTGGCCGCATCGCCGATCGAGGCGCGGCCGATTTCGTGCTCGATGACCGCCATGACGCTGTCAATCGCGTCCCGATGCGCCTGATGCAGCATCGCCTGTTCGGCTTTGGTGGGCGCAAAGGCCCAGGCGATGGAGAGGGATTTGGGCGCGGAGAAGGTCAGATCGATATAGCCAATCCGCATCTTGGCAGCTTCAAGCAAGGTTCGATACTGGCGCGCACTCACCTCCCGTCCCTCGGCATCTCGCCCGGCCAGAATATGCGCCCGCTGTTCGGGGGAAGGTGTTTTGTCCTTGACGCCCAGGCCCGAGAGCAAACGCCGAAGCGCGCGTTCGGCTTCCTCGGCGGACAATGCCTCGCCATCCACTTTCTGGCCCGCCAGCATCCGCTCTAATTGTTCGCGCGTCGGCACCTGCGCCGCATCCACCCCAAATATCTGCGCCAGTGGCAGGCTCGATGCGCGCCGCACCTTCCCCTCGATGGCGCCGCCATCGGCGCGCTGGCCGTTAAGCAAACACGCCACCTCATCGGGCTTCAGACCACGCCGCAAATCAATCCCCAGCCGCCGCGCCAGCAGCGGGTTCATGTCCCGCCTTGGCGTTGCCGTGGCGCTGCTGCGGTCGGGCGTGCTCGCGACCGCGGCCATCGCGGCGTCGAGACGCTGTGCTATGCCTTCGATCACAGCGGCACTCGCGCTATCCACACCACCTTGATGACCACTGCCGACGCCAAAACCAGAACCGGTTCCAGACAAACGCACCAGACAGGCCAGCGCCTCGTCCCGGCCCGTCAGTCCCGCCGCCGCGAAAGCCGCGACCGCGTGCAAGATCAACTCATCCCCGCCTTGTTCCAGGCCTGGGCCGCGAGACAGACCGCTCTCGGCGAAGCGGGCCACTTCCGCTTGCACCAGCCCATCCAATGTTTCCGCCGCCAATGGCGCGCCACTTACGATGAACCGGCCATAACGCGAGGCGGCAGCATCGGCGAGCGTCGGCGGCGTCACGCCCTGCTCGTAATATTCCGCCATCGCCGCCATCTCGGGCGACAAGGTTTGTTGCAGCAAATGCTCGCTCATGAACCGCGCGGCACCCGGTGCCCCTGCTGCTCCGGTGCGATAGGTTAGCATTCAGCCGTCCTCATCACCCATGGCCGGACCCAGCGGCAACTCCGGCCCGTTCTGGTCAGGCGAAGCTTCGGCAGATGACATGCCAAAGGCCACGCTCAGGATTTGCGCCAACCCGTCGAATTTACGCTCCACATCGCCAACCGAGGCATCCAGCTCCATGATGGCGGTCGTAAGGCCCTGCAGGGTCGTGAGCAGCGGCGAGGGTGCGGACTCCTCGGCAGCGAACTCGTTGAGCTTGCGCAGCAGCGTGGTCTGCACGTGCAGCGTATCCAGCATCAGCCCCAGCGCGCCATTCATCGCCGCCTGCCCGGCATCCAATGCCGCTAGCCGCGCGGCAATCGCCTCCAGGGATAAAGGCGGCGATGGCTGCCCTCCTCGACGCTCTGCCTTGTCACCCTGGCGTTCCATCACACGAGTTGGGGAATGCCGGAGTGCCCCGGCGTGGAACCTCCAGGGATTGTCACGGCGTCAGCCGCCGCCGGTGCGTCACGTCCAAGGGCGGTGCATCCAGATCATTGAGCGTTGGCTGGCGCGCGCTATCGGGGATACGCGCCTCCGCCCGCGCATCGCGCAACAGGCTCGCTGCCCGGGTGAGGGCCGCATTCTTCTCCGGCCCGGATTTGCTGGCCACTGACAGCCAGTACGCGGCGGCGGCACGGTCAAGATCGGCGTCGATTTCAGACATTGGGTTATGCTCCTTCCCGGTTTGATTGCTGGTTGGTGCCGGCCTGACGCACCGGCTTATGGAAGCGGTTTTCCGCCACGCGCGCCCGCATCTCCGGCCGCCTAAAATAAATCGCCCGCCCACAGCGCAAC
>JAQUAC010000338.1 GCA_028687415.1 Acidocella sp.
GGCAGCAGCGACGCCTGGTATGTGGCGCGCAAGGATATCGCCAATAACACCCTGTGGGTGGTGCAGGGCCATGACCATCCGTGGCTGCTGTCGCCCGCCTTGACGGCGGACCAGGCCAGCTGGGTCGCCGGCGTGGCGCCGCAGGCGGGCGCCCTGTCCGCCAAGACGCGCTACCGCCAGGCCGACGTGTCTTGCCAGCTGCTGCCGGAAGGGAATGAACACTTCAGCCTGGCGTTTGACCAGGCGCAATGGGCCGTCACGCCAGGCCAGTCGGCCGTGGTTTACGAGAGCAATGTCTCCCTGGGTGCCGGCATCATCGTCTGATCGCTACCCGTCCCGTTATGGCTTGCTCAACGCCGAAGCCGCCGCCTCGGTAATCGCCCGCACCCCGGGATGCGACAAGTTCTGATCCCGGGTAATCGCGAAGAATTCCTCGCTCACCGCCTCCACCCGACCGACCAGTTTTACCCCGTACTGCAATTCGATCTCCTCGGCCAACACCGCGGGGGACGGGAAGAAGCCTCCGCCCTCCTGCCCGAACGCCTTCATCAACGCACCGTCGTCGAATTCTCCAACCACGCGCGGCGCGATACGTTCCTGTTCCAGCCAGCGCTCGATGCGACCGCGCACCGTCGCATCGTCCCCCGGCATGAACATCGGTGCATTGTCCAGACAGCGTGGGAATGCACCACAGCCTTGCGCCAGATCTGGCGCCGCGAAGAACGCCAGCGTGCTCTCTCCCAGTTTGTGGCTATAGCCGCGCATCCCCATGTCCGCCGGCAACGGCCGATCTGCCAGCACCATGTCCAGCTTGTGCAAGGACAATTCCGTCAGCAGGCGGTCCAGCTTGCCCTCGCGGCAGATCAACCGCACCGGCTCCGCCAGATGCCGCGCAGGGGCGAGCAACCGGTAGGCCAGCGCCTTGGGCACCACGTCGGTAATCCCCACGCGAAACGGCAAGGCCAAGAGCCCTCGGCGAGATGCCAGTGCTGCCTCCAGCTCATCGCCCAGCGCAAAAATCTCGTCGGCGTAACTCAATGCCAGACGCCCGGCCTCGGTCAACTCCAGCCCACGCCCCACAGGGCGAAACAAGGTCGCATCCAGGCTCTGCTCCAGCAGCTTGATCTGCGCGCTGATGGTCTGCGGGGTCAGATGCAGCCGCTCACTGGCGCGGATTACGCTGCCGCTACGGGCCACGGTCCAGAAGTACTGCAGATGCTTGAAATTCATGGGCACCGCCCCCAATTAATCATTCGATTAATACGAATTATATCCAAGATATATTCGACTTTATTTGATATTTAATTCCGCGTAAGGTGTCGAACTGTGTCGCTCCGAGTCGGTCTGACGCGATGATTTTTAGGAGGATGTCTGAATGAAACGCATATTCTTGTTCCTGGTCACTAACCTCGCCATCATGCTGGTGCTGTCCGTCACCATGCGCCTGCTGGGGGTGGAGCCCTACCTCAACGCCAATGGGCTGAACCTCGGCGCACTGCTCGCCTTCGCCGCCATCATGGGCTTCGGCGGCTCGCTGATCTCGCTCGCCATGTCCAAGTGGACGGCCAAGATGTCGGTCGGTGCCCAGGTCATCACCAGCCCGCAGAACGCACAGGAGCGCTGGCTGGTGAAAACCGTGGCCCGTCAGGCCCAAGCCGCCGGCATCGACATGCCAGAAGTGGCGATTTATGAATCGCCGGACGTCAACGCCTTCGCCACCGGCATGAGCAAGAACAGTTCGCTGATCGCCGTCTCCACTGGCCTGCTGCAGAACATGACCCGCGAAGAAGCGGAAGCAGTGCTGGGGCACGAAGTCTCGCACGCCGCCAACGGCGACATGGTGACGCTGGCGCTGATCCAGGGCGTCGTGAACACCTTCGTCATGTTCCTGTCACGCGTGATCGGCCATCTGGTCGACAAGATCGTGTTCAAGACCGAGAAAGGCCAAGGCCCGGCGTTTTTCGTCACCATGATCGTGGCCGAACTGGTGCTGGGCATCCTGGCTTCCATCATCGTCATGTGGTTCTCGCGTCAACGCGAATTCCGCGCCGACCAAGGGGGTGCACGCCTGGCCGGACGTCAGGGTATGATCAACGCACTGAAACGTTTGCAATCTCTGCACGAGCCGCAACCGTTGCCGGACAAGATGGCGGCCTTCGGCATCTCCGGTGCCCGTAGCGGCCTGACCCGCCTGTTCATGACCCACCCGCCGCTCGAGGAACGCATCGCCGCCCTCGAAGCGTCCTCCGATCGCTAAAAGGAATCGATCGTGGAACTGCAGAGCATCGTCAGCCCGATTTTCTGGGTCGGGTTCATCCTCTTCGTGCTGGCGATGCTGGCGATCGATCTCTACGCGCTGGACGGCAAATCGGCGCACAAGGTTTCTGCCAGCGAGGCGCTAGGCTGGACCGCCGCCTGGGTGACACTGGCGCTGACCTTCAACGCCCTGCTCTGGTGGTGGCTCGACGGCTCCGTCGGGCGCGAGATCGCCAACCAAAAAGCGCTCGAGTTCCTGACCGGTTACCTGATCGAACTCTCGCTGTCGGTGGACAACATCTTCGTGTTCATCATGATCTTCACCTTCTTCGCTGTTCCGGCGGAGTATCAGCGCCGGGTACTGATCTACGGCGTAATCGGGGCGATCCTTCTTCGCGCCACCATGGTGTTGGCCGGGGCGGTACTGGTGACGCAGTTCCACTGGATTCTGTACGTGTTCGGCGGCTTCCTGGTATTGACCGGGTTCAAGATGCTGATTTTCGCCGACAAGGAGGCCGATCTCGAATCCAATCCGGTCCTGCACTGGATGCGTGGCCACCTGCGCATCACCAATGAGTACCACGGCGAAAAATTCGCGATCATGAAGGATGGTATCCG
>JAQUAC010000339.1 GCA_028687415.1 Acidocella sp.
CTTTCTCAACCGGCGCGGCTATGCCCCGCTCACCCTGTGCCGGCGCTGCGGCCACCGTATCTCCTGCCCCAACTGCACCGCCTGGCTGGTCGAACACCGCAGCCATTCCCGCCTCATCTGCCACCATTGCGGCCACAGCGCCGCGATCCCTGAAAAATGCCCCGCCTGCGAGGCCGAGAACAGCTTCGTGCCGATCGGCCCCGGCGTGGAGCGCATCGCCGAGGAGGTGACCGAACTCTTTCCCGCCGCGCGCACCCTGGTCATGGCCTCAGACGTTATCACAACCCCGCAACAGGCCGCCGAGGCCGCCCAGCGCATCACCGAGCGCGCCGCCTACATCATCATCGGCACCCAGATGGTCGCCAACGGCTGGCACTTCCCCCACCTTACGCTGGTCGGCGTGGTCGATGCCGACCTCGGCCTGGCCGGCGGCGATCTGCGCGCGGGCGAACGCACGGTGCAGATGCTCCACCAGGTCGCCGGCCGCGCCGGGCGCGCCCAGGCTCCCGGCACTGTGCTGCTGCAAAGCTTCTCGCCCGAACACCCGGTCATCGCAGCACTCATCTCAGGCGACCTGCCCGATTTCTACGCCCAGGAGGCCGCCGCGCGCCGCCCCGGTCACTGGCCGCCTTATGGCCGGCTCGCCGCCCTCATCATCAGCGCCACCGACGAAAAACTGGCCGACCAGACCGCCCGCGCCCTCGCCCGCACCGCCCCGCGCGGTCCGGGGATCGAGGTTCTGGGCCCCGCCCCGGCACCCTACGCCCTGCTGCGCGGGCGCTTCCGCCGCCGCCTGCTGCTCAAAACCGCGAAACACATCCCGGTGCAGCCGCTGCTGCGCGCCTGGCTGGCGCAAACCGACATCCCAAAATCCAGCCGGGTTGATGTCGACGTCGATCCCGTCTCATTTATGTAGCTTGCACGGGTCATTGAAGCCTCGTAAAATCACCCTATGAAAATTATAGAGAATGTGGCCATTCATCCTGGCTATCCACTCTCCGGCCTGCTCGTCGGGTTGCTTATCGGCATGACCGGGGTCGGCGGCGGCTCTCTTATGACCCCTCTGCTCGTCCTGGGCTTCGGGATGCCCCCCTCGGTCGCCGTCGGCACCGATCTGCTGTTTGCATCCATCACCAAATCCGCGGGCACCAGCATCCACAGCGCCGGCAAAACCATCGACTGGAAAATCGTCGCCCGCCTGGCCACCGGCTCCGTACCTGCGACCATCCTCACCCTGCTGGTCCTGGCGCATTTCGGCGCCGCCAACAAAACGGTCACCCACCTCATCTCGCTCACGCTGGGCGTCGCCCTGCTGCTCAGCGCCACCTCCCTGCTGCTCAAGGACTGGATCATCGCCCGCGCCAGCAAGCGCTGGCCCGATTCAGGGCGGGAAACCCCGGCCTGGCGCACCATCCTCGTCGGCTTTCTCGTCGGCGTTCTGGTCTCGCTCTCCTCAGTCGGCGCCGGGGCGCTGGGCACCATCGCGCTCATCCACCTCTACCCGCGCCTGCCGCTCGTGCGCATCATCGGCGCCGACCTCGCCCACGCCGTGCCCCTCACCCTGCTTGCCGGCCTCGGCCACTGGTATCTCGGCACGGTGGATTTTCTCCTCCTCGGCGCCCTGCTCCTCGGCTCCATCCCCGGCATCATCATCGGCAGCTACGCGGCGCGCTACACCCCCGATGCGGTGATGAAGCCCTGCCTGGGCCTCATCCTCGCCTTCGTCGGCCTTAAGCTGCTCGTCAAATAGCGCCTGATCGTTTGAGGCTGACGCGCGGCGCGCTCAGAACAAAATACAGCACCCCGCCCAGCACGAAGGAGACAATAAACGTACTGTCGCCAAACTGCGGATAATGGGCGGCGAACCAGCCCGTATGCAGCGTCTGGTTCCAGAACGGCTCAGAGGCCACCACCGTGACCACCCAGGCGACAAACGCGGCGCTGACGCCACCCAGGCGCGAGGTGCGGTTGCTCAGGTGGCAGAACAGCGTGATCGAGATCCACGGCACCGTCCAATAGCCGAGCACGAACAGAAAATTCTCGTAATTGGTGATGAAGTTCTCCGCCGCCAGCACCGAGATGATGGTGCCGATGGTGCCCGTGAGCAGCGCCGCCCAATGCTGTTTAATTTTCACGCCGATGGCCAGGGCCGAGAGCGTGGCGGAATAGATGTTGAGGATATTGGCGCTGACAGTGCCGAGCACCACCGCGATCAGCAGCGGCGTCTTCAGCCATCCCGGCATCCAATCGGTGAACAGGTCGGAGGGTTTCGCGAAGGACACCGAAGCGCCGATCAGCGCGCCCAGCGCCTCGATCCACACGGTCGAGATCACCGAGCCCCAGAACGCATAGGTGCGCACGGTTTTCTTCACCGCCGCCGGGTTCTGGTTGGTGCGCAAATAACGCGTGTAATCCGAGGAATACGGGATCCAGCCGACGACATAACCGACCATAATCGAGGTCGCGAGCATGAAGGCGCCGGAGAAACCACCAACAGCCGCCTCGGCTTTCACGTTTTCAGGCACCGAGAAGCCCAGATGGCGCACCGCGACGAAGCTCAGCGCCAGGAACACCAGCGTCAGCACATACACCAGATACTTCTCCGTCGCCTGGATCAGGTCATGCCCGACGAAGGCGATCGCCACCTGGATGGCCGAAAGCACAATGATGCTGACAATCAGGTTCCCGCCAAAAAAATACTGCAGCGCATAGGCGCCCACGATGGTGTTGACCGCGAACCAGGAGAAACCGCCGAGAAAGTTGAACAGCGATGGCAGCTTATTGCCCAGCCGGCCGAACCAGTTGGCGCCCTGGATCATCTGCGGCAGGCCATAATCCACGCCGAAGGTGCTGAAAAACGCCAAAATCA
>JAQUAC010000340.1 GCA_028687415.1 Acidocella sp.
GTTCTGCCGCTCGTCTCAGTTAAGCACGGATTTACCCGCGCACGTGCCACTCTGGCACGCCAAGGCTGTGTAGCGGATTCCCACGGCCAAAGCTAGCTGAGCCTTCCCGCCCTGCCCATTCTGCCTCTAATCTTGCGGGCATGAGTTACAGCATCACCCTCACCGATTCCCCGCCTCCCGCCGCGCGCGAGGCCATCATCGCCCCACTCGCCGCGTTTCACGAGAATTTTCTCGGCCCCGCCAACGCCAGCACCTTCGCCCTGCTCATTGAGGGTAAGGACGGCGCCACGCTGGGTGGGCTCTGGGCGCGCTGCTTCTACCAATGGCTGTTCATCGAGCTGATCTTTGTGCCCGAAACCCTGCGCGGCCAGGGCATTGCCAGCACGCTCATCGCCCAGGCAGAGGCCGAGGGCTTGGCGCGCGGCTGCCAGGGCGTGTGGTTGGATGCCTTCAACCCCAGCGCCCTACGCCTCTACCAGGCCAAGGGCTTCGAGATTTTTGGCGAACTGCCGGACTGCCCGCCTGGCTCCACCCGCTATTTTTTGCGGAAGCGCCTCAAGGTCACTGAGAGATCAGTTTGATATCGGATATTCTTGCCCGAACTATTTGCCGCAACTCATCGATAAGTTTTTCGGCATTTTCCTGACGCTGGTAAGCCTTTGTCCAATAGTCCGGCAAACCGGTCCCTTTTAAACTACTCTCAACAAAGTGAGCTGCCATTCGAAGCTCTCGAGCAACGTCCGACATCTTCCGAGCAACATCATTTTCTATAAAAATATCATTTAATAAAATATAGTTATTGTACTCAGTAAGAGCTTTCGTGGCTTGGTTCAGCTCTTTCCATGAACACACGTTACCGTAATAGCGATTTTTCTCCCCAGCACTTCGCAATTCGTCCTTTTGCCATTCCGCCAGATCACTTTTATCCAAAAACTCGCTAAGCTGAGCCTCACTCATTCCTCCAAGATCAGGCCGATGCTTGATCGCAGAAACCAAGTAAGCAGTTGCGCCAAAAGCGGCGTTTAACAACTTCCAAGCATCAGGAAGTATCTCATATTCTTTGGCGTTAAATTTTGCCGCCCTATCGAGCATACGGCTAATTTCAGCTCTGAGTTTTTCAAGTTCCTGATCTTTTTCCGCTTTAAAGGCCAGCAATCTTTCTTGAAATTTTGCCTCCAACCAATTCTTTCCGAAAAACCTGAATAATCCAAACGCTCCAATAGCAGCCACGCTCCCGGTTAGACCAAGCGCCGCCAGCCATGCCAAAACCTGCGCCAACAGGGGATTGAGGTTCATTTCCATAACCACCATCCCCTTTCCTGCGCCTCAACCCTTGCGCGCTAGCGGGGCCACGAACTGCGGCTCGGTATCCCAGGGGAAGAGAATCCACGTATCCTGGCTGACTTCCGTGATGAACGTATCCACCACCGGCTTGCCCGCCGCCTTGGCGTAGACGGTGGCCAAATGCGCCTTGGGGAGCAGCTTGCGCACAACTTTCGCGGTGGTGCCGGTATCCACGAGGTCGTCGATGATCAGCCAGCCTTCGCCATCCCCCGCCGCCACGGGTGGCTTGGTCACCTGCGGCTCGCCACGGGATTCATCGTCATAAGTGACGATGCAGACCGTCTCGACCAGACGGCACTCCAACTCACGGGCAATAATAGCCGCCGGGATCAAGCCGCCGCGCGTGATGGCGACAATGCCCGTCCAAGGCCCCAGCGCATGCAGGCGCCAGGCCAGCGCCTTGGCGTCGCGGTGCAGTTGATCCCAGGTGACGGTGAAATAATGTTCAGACATGGAATGGGAATAGTGAACCAAGCCCAGCCGGGCAAGGGCGGCGTCAGGCCGTGAAATGCGCCTTGATCAACGCCGTGATATGCGCGGCGGCACGGCGGTAAACCAAGCGGTCGAAATGCAGCATTTCCGGATAAGCCGCATCCGCCTCAGCAAAGGCCAATGCATCGACGAAATACGCCTCCGGCGCGACATCGCGCAGCCATTGGTTGAATTGCGCCGCCTTCGGCCTCGGCGCGAGGGGCGCGCCAAGGGTGGACCGCCAGCATTCCGGCGTCAGCATGAAGATAACCATGACTCCAGCCGCCTTGGCCTCCGCCAGCATCTTGCCCAGCGCCTCCCGCAGCAATTCCTCGAAAACCGTCCCAATCCCCCAGAAATCCCGTTGCAGTGCCTCCCAGGCGGCGAAGTTGACGTCCTGCCGCATCAGGCTCCGCATGCGGTCCCGCTCCAGAAAGGTTACGTCCTGCGTCGCCAACACCTCGCCCTCACCCAGAAACGGCACCGCAAGGTCGAGGGTCTTATGCTTGTAGAGATAGATGAAATCATCCGTCCAAAAGCTTAGCAGCCAGACAGTTTTCTCCCCTGGCGCGACTGGCCGGGCCAAATCGGAGGTCCAATCCGTCGGCACGTAGCCGAGCGCCTCAAGCGCCGCTTGCACCGGCGGCTCGGGAGGCGTGAAGGCTAGGCCGACAAACATCGAATGGTCGATACGGTACTGCCGCGCTTGGCGGACTGTGTTGAATTCCGTATGAATCTCGCCCGCGACCGGGGCCAGATAATGCGACATGCCGGCCAGATCACAGCCACCGCGCAGAACCAGCCGGTCCACCAGCTTCGCTGCATGCTGCCCCGCGCTCTGCCCCGGCGCATCGGCTAGGGTGATCCAATCTATCTCCCCCGGCTTGAACGGATTGCCGGCGACATCGCCGCTGACATGAAGCTCCGGGCGGCCGAGATGGCGATAGATGAATGGCTCGACGCCATATCGAGCAGCCGGCAGGAGAAGCAGAAATAATGTAAATGGGCGGCACCGCGCCCACCTAAACCACCGAAAAA
>JAQUAC010000042.1 GCA_028687415.1 Acidocella sp.
TCACCAGGGTCGTAATCAGGGTTCTGGAATTTTGGCATCAGATTGCCAAAATTTCTAAGCTTTGAATGGTCGATAGGCTGGATCAACCCTTCATCGACGAGTTCCGGCACCACGTAGTTGGACGGTACCACAACGTCATACTGCGTATCTCCACCAAGCTTCAGCTTGGCGGACATTTCGGCATTGCTCTCGTAATTGGTCTCGACCACTTTGCAATTACACTGCTTCTCAAAAGCCGTGATCAGCGTTGGGTCGATATAATCCGACCAGATGAACAGATTAAGCGTCGGCTGCTCCGCCTTGGCCGCAAAAGGCGCCGCCAAGCCCAGGGCCAGGGCTCCGACGGCGATACAGGATAAAAACTTCATGACACATTCCCCCGTGCTGCAAGCTGGTCAGCGCGCTCGCGCTGACGCGTGATAAAAAAGTGAGCCAGAGCCATCACGATGATCGTGCTGATCATCAGCGTGCCCAGGGCGTTGATCTCGGGCGAGATACCCTTGCGGGCGATGGCGCCGTAAATATAAATCGGCAGCGTCACGCTCCCCGGCCCGGAGGTGAAGAAGCTGATGGTGAAATCGTCGATCGAGAGTGTAATACCGAGCAGAAACCCGCCAATAATCGCCGGCTGCACCACCGGCACCACCAGGTAGAAGAAGCTCTTCAAGCCATTGGCGTACAGATCATAAGACGCTTCAAACAGATACGGGTCCAGCCCGGAGAGCCTGGCGAACACGGTGAGCGCGACATAAGGCACCTGAAAAGTGATATGCGCGATGATCATCGTGCCCAGCCCGGCGGCGAGCAGCCCCGTGGCACCATGCACGAAGTTGAAGAAAATCAATTCCGAGATACCAAACACCAGGCTTGGCATGATGATCGGTGTGTAGATGATCAGGCTCGGCATATGCGCCAGGAAGCCCTTGGCGTTGCGTTTTCGAAACCGGCACAACCCATACCCCAGCAGCGTGCCCAAAGCGGTGGAAACAATCGCCGAGCCAAACGCCAAAATCAGCGAGCGCCGCAATGCCACGAACACATCGCCATCATGCAGCAGCACATTATAGGCGTGCAGCGAATGCCCAACGCTGTTGGGCGCAGGCGCGAAGGAGTAATAAGCCACCAGCGCCAGCGGCGTGTACAGCAGCACATAAACCGGCCAGGAAATACCCGAGAGGGCAAAGCGTACGGAACGCGGGATCATATCGTCGCCTCCTCCGCCCCGCCCAGCTTGCGCGTGAGGATGCGGAACCCCACCAGCCCCAGCCCGGTAAACACCAGCATGATGATGGTCAGCGCCGCGCCATAGGGCCAGTCAGGCGTTTCGGTGAATTGGTTAGCAATCAGCGAGCCGATCATCAGCGCGCGGTCCCCGCCCAGGAGCTGCGGCACCACGTAATCGCCAAAGGCCGGAATTGCCACGAAGATAACGCCCGAGAGCAGCCCCGGCAGCGTCTGCGGAAACACCGCATGCCAGAACAATTTTACGCCAGAGGCGTAAAGATCCCGCCCCGCCTCCACCAGCGTCCAGTCCAGCTTCTCGGCGGAGGCATAGAGCGGCACGATCATGTAGGGCAGATAATTATATGCAAGCCCGGTGGTGACGGCAAAACTTCCAGGCGCCAAGCCAAGGTCTGGCGGCACAATATGCAGCGCATGCGCCACCCAGGTCAGCGGCGCGTTGGGCCCCAGCAGCTCCAGCCAAGCATAAGTGCGTACCACCTGATTGGTCCAGCTGGGCAGCACAATAAACAGTAGCAGCAGCGGGCGTATGCCCTCGGGCCGCGAGAGGATAAAAAATACCAACGGATAAGATACCGCCGCCGAAACAATGGTAGCAATCCCCGCCTGCTCCAGCGAGCGCAGGAAAATGTTGATATTCCCAGCATCCCAACCCAGCAGCGAGTACCCGGCCACCTGCTGGAACGGCTGTAATGAGAGCGGCAGCACCGGGTTGCCGTAATCATCGGCCGAGAAGAAGGCAATGCCGAGCAAAATGGCGCTGGGGATCAGCAAAAACAGCATGATCCAGAATAGACCAGGCCCCGATGTCGCCAGCAGACGCAGGCGCTGCCTGTGGGCGGCGGCATCAATTTGTGTGACCGCAGTGCTCATGGCTCAATCAGCATGATGTTTTCGGGTTTCAACTCTACCGTTACCTTCTCGCCGGGGCGCCAGCTACGCTCGGCGGCTTGGTTGTTGGTGTCATATGCCGAGACAAACTGGTTATTGCCCAGATCAATCCGATATTGCGTCGAGGCGCCCATATAAATAGCCTCATGCACTGTGCCCATGAACGTATTCGGCCGCCCCTGTGGCGCCGCAGTGTCGTTATAAATCCAAATCTTCTCAGGCCGGATCATCGCCAGCTTATGCCCGTTCAGCTCTTCATCAACGCGCAATTCTCCAAGCGGCGTCTGCGCCGTCCGCGCGCCAGTGGGCGTCAGCACCAAAATATTAGAAAGCCCAAGGAATTCAGCTACGAAAACGTTTTTTGGTTTTTCATAAACATCAAGAACAGCGCCCACTTGCTGGATTCTGCCCTTGCTCATCACACCAATGCGGTCAGACATCACCAGCGCCTCGTGCTGGTCATGCGTGACAAAGATAAAGGTCATGCCAAGGTGTTTCTGCATGCGCAGCAGCTCTATCTGCAATTCATTACGCAGCTTGGCATCCAGGGCTGAGAGCGGTTCATCCAGCAGCACCACCTCCGGCTCATTCACCAAGGCGCGGGCCAGGGCCACACGCTGGCGCTGCCCGCCCGAGAGCTGCGCCGCGCCGCGCTTGGCAAAGGGGCTGATCTGCATCAGCTCCATAATCGTATCCACGCGCCTCTTGCGCTCTGGGTTCTTTACGCCCTGCATGCGCAGACCAAAGCCGATATTCTGCTCCACATTCAAATGCGGAAACAAAGCATAAGACTGGAACACCGTGTTGACCGCCCGCTTATGCGGCGGCACATCCTGCATCTCACGCCCCGAGATTAGCAGCCGCCCCTCATCTGGCGTTTCAAACCCCGCGATCATGCGCAGCAGCGTGGTCTTGCCACAGCCGGAAGGCCCAAGCAGGGTGAAAAATTCACCGGGATTTATGTCGAGGTTGATGCGGTCAACCGCGGGAATACCACCAGCGAAAATTCGGCTGATACGATGCAGGGAGATCGCGCCCCTTGGGGCGGGCGCGGTCATGGCGAGGGCGGCTGGCGGGATCATGCGGCGCGGGTGATGATGACGTAGGTTTTGCGGATGGTTTCCTCAACTTCCCAAATGCCGAGACTATTCTCGGGCAGCAGGATGGCATCGCCGGCTTGGAAGAAGATGGGCTCGCCGCCGTCTGGGGTAAAACTGCCGCGCCCGGCAATAAAGTGGCAGAATTCCTGCTCGGTGATGGTGCGGCGCCAGCGGCCCGGCGTGCAGTCCCAAACGCCGATCTCAGTCTGGTCGGTGCGCTCAATGCAATGCAGGCGGGTGTAGGAAACCGGCTCGCCCAGAGGCAGGGCCACCGGGGCGGGTTCGCCCAAGGGCATGTGTAGTGCATCTTTAAGAAGGGAGGCTTTCATTGTAACTCCTAGAGGTTGAGGTTTTCAGGAGGCTCAGCCGATTTTCCAAGTCATCAGCTTTTCCATGTTGCCGGCCAGTTTTTCGGCCATGCGGCGGCGCCAAGCGGGGCTGTGTGGGTTAGCCAGCACTTTATCTTCATGCACGAAGCTCTGGATGATGGCCTTGTAGCCCAGCCAGCGGAATGGTTCGGGGTCCCAGGGGCGCAGCGCGTCTTGCATGGTGCGGTCATTGATGACCCAGCTCTGGCATGTTGCCAGGGTTTCACGGCCAAGGATGAGATCAGCCAGAGTGCGCCCGCTCAGATTTGTCGCTCCCACGCCCTCGCCGCCAAAACCACCGGCAAGGGCGATGCCGTTACGCCGGTCGATGAGCATTTGCGGCTGGAAACGCCGAGACATGCCGAGATTACCACCCCAGGAATGGGTGATGCGGACATTCTTGAGTTGCGGGAATAGCTCGCTGAACAGATAGCGCCGTAATTCGATCTCTGCTTCCGTAAGGCTGAAGTCGGCACGCAGCTTGCCGCCAAAGCGGTAACCGCCGCGGGCGCCAAAGGCCAAGCGGTTGTCGCGGGTGCGCTGGCCATAAGTCACCTGGCGGCTATGCTCGCTGAAAGCCTGGCCATGTTCCAGGCCGATTTCCTGCCAGATGGATTCTGGCAAAGGTTCTGTGGCAACCATGAGGCTTTGCACCGGCAACTGGTAGCGTCCCAGCGGGGGCAGACTGGCGGCATAACCTTCAACGGCAGGCACAATCCAATGCGCCTTCACGCGGCCTCGTTCCGTACGCAGCAGACCGGGCTCCCAATGGTTGACCTGGCTCTTTTCAAAAATCTGCACCCCCAGGCGCTCCACGGCCTGGGCCAAGCCACGAGCCAGCTTGGCTGGGTTTATGGTCGCGCAATGCGGTGTGTAGATAGCGCCCAGAGCGCCAGAAATACGCAGCTGCTGGCTCAGCTCATCTGGATTTAGCCAGCGGTAATCATCCTCGGTCAGCCCCTCATGGCGCAGTTCGGCCAAATATTCATGCAGGCGGCGCTCCTGCTCTGGGTAGCGGGCGGCGCAATACAATACGCCGCCCTTGCGGTAGTCGCACTCAATCCCCTCAAGCTGCAGCACGCGGGCAACTTCATCGGGGATGCCGTGGAGCAGATCCCAGCTTTCACGCCGCTGTGGTTCAGGCAGGTTACCCACCAACCGGTCTGCGCCGGGCATGGCGCCCATGAGCCAGCCGCCATTGCGCCCGGATGCGCCAAATCCCGCGGTTTCGGCTTCGATGACGGCAATTTTCAGTGCCGGGGACTGGGTCTTGAGGTAATAGGCGGTCCACAGCCCTGTGTAGCCAGCGCCAATAATGGCAACGTCAGCCTCAAGCGCGCCCTCCAGACTTGGGCGCGGCAGGAGCGCGCCGTCCAGTTGGTTCATCCATAAGCTGATCTCACGCCATGCCGGCATAACGGCCACTCCAAGAATAGGAGATGCTTTTCTAACCGTTTACCGAGGGTATGTCGTACGTGCGGGTACGCAAGGAGTAAAAAACAGGCAGATTTAACCGTTTTTCTGCAGGTACTCACGTGGCGACATGCCTGTGTGATTACGAAAGCAGCGATAGAAGGCCGAGAGCGCGTTAAAACCCGCAGCAAAGGCCTGTTCGTCGATGCGGTTATCCTGACCTGGGCGAAGCTGTTCCAGGAAGTGCTGAATCCGTTTCTGGTTGAGGTATTGGTAAAAAGTCAGCCCCATCACCTTGTTAAGTAGATAAGAGATCTGATTGCGGGTGTAGCCGGTGGTGCGGGCTACCTGGGCCAAGTCTAGCTCAGGGTCCAGATAGGGGCGGGTCTTGAGGAAATACGCCTCAAGCTCGGCGGCCAACTGGCTCAACTGCCTGGGGGAGAGGCCGAGCCGATTGGCCAGCGGGCGGGGGGGAGGGGTGGCGCGGTTTGCCTCGTTGGGCATCTGCTCGCGGATCAAGGAGGCGTATTCATTTATCCGCCAGATAAGGCCATCCTGCACGGTGACGGCTTCGCTAGCATGGAACACGGCCAAGCGCCCGCTGAGGGTAATGGCAATGCGGTACTGGATGAAGGCGGTGTCCCCATCGGCACGGATCCGGTCGATATGGCTTAGAAATTCATCCGGGCGGCTGGGCATGGTCTGGCTGACATAGGCGCGCATGTCATTCAGGCGCAGGCATAAGTTCTGGAAATAGTCGTTGTACTCAACTTCTGGGTGGTAGAGGGCCAGAACTGCTTCAATATCCCGTTGTATCCAGCTGTTATGGTAGCGCTGAACCACTGCGCGGGTGCTTTCGGTCAGGGAAGGGGTGGCCAAGTCTTGCATGGGCAGAAGATGCCGCAGCATCTCGCTCTCGGGTAGGGGGCGATTGCCGGGGCCGTTGTATGGGCCGTCGAGGATCATGGGATTGAGCCGCAGGAGCGGGGGAGGTGACTGAGGAGCACTCTGACCGGCGTGTGGCGCCGAGGGTGCCAAGACGCTGGCCACGCATCGTGGCTGCTCTCGTTCGACGTCGGCACCACCGCCACCGTCAATCTCGTCATGGTGTTCTGAATTCAACCTTGGGGTAGCCCGTTTTTCCAGACCTTGAAACATGAGAAGAACCGAAAAATGGATCTTATCCATCAGCAGCGGGTTTACCGGGCAATAAAGCATGGCTGTGTGAGACCCGCGCCTCACACAGCCATTGCTTCACTCAGGCAGGATTTCCTCGGCAAACGAGACCATGATACCGCGTTTGGCCAGCGCCAATCATCTGCGTAACATCGAGGCCGGCGTGCCGGTCAGCGGGCCCATCGGGCCGGCTACCCCGTAGCTCAGCTTGATTTTTTTGCCGCCGCGCTCGCCAATCACAAAGGTAATGAACTCCGAAACAGGCGGCGGTAGATATTTGCGCCGGTGGGGTCAGGCATCAGGCCCAGCAGTGCCATGCCCATTTCGCTCGGGCCATGAGCTGTTTCTTGACCTTGATCGGCGTCTCCGAGCTTTGTCGAGGCATCGCGTATATTAACATTGATCAGCCCCGGACTGACGCCCGCGCCAATAACAGCGGTGATGCTGGCGGCCTCGGCCTGCGCACAGAGATCGAGCATTTCCAGCGTCGGCTCGGTAACGATAACACGTCTGGCTTACCCCAAACGTCCGGCAGGCCAGTGCAATGCTGCCCCTGCGCCTCGCCACCGCCGTCTCGGCCATCTCGCGGCGTTGAGATGGCCGGTCTATTTTTTGCCTAGAGCCTCCTTGAGCAGCTTATTCTGCATGCTCAGCTCGGCAAACATCTTCTTCAAACGCCGGTTCTCGTCCTCAACCGCCTTTATCTGCGAGATCATCGACGCGTTCATCCCGCCATACTTCGCCCGCCATTTGTAAAATGACGCGTTGCTCATGCTATGCTCGCGGCAAAGCTCCGAAACCGGTACGCCCCCCTCAGCCTGGCGCAAAATCGCAAGTATCTGGGGTTCGCTATATTTCGACAGTTTCATGCAAATCTCCTCGTGCAGTGTGCCGAGAAAATTCTACTTATCAATCCCCTTAGTTTCAGGGGGGATTACCACTCCTAAAGTGGCGAAGGATTCGCGTTGGCCGGCGAGTGTAGCTATGTCCAGGCGATGGACTCTCTCGTTCTCTATATTCATTGGCCGTTTTGCCTGAGCAAATGCCCATATTGTGACTTTAATTCGCATGTAGCGGAACGCATTCCTCAAAATGAGATGTTGACGGCATTGCGGGCTGAACTGGCGTGGGAGGCGGCGCGGCTGGGGGAGCGGCGGGTGACCTCGATTTTCTTCGGCGGCGGTACGCCGAGCCTGATGGACCCGGAAAGCGTCGCGGCGCTGATTGAGGATGCCAGGCGGCTGTTCACGCTGGCGCCGGGGGCGGAGATCACGCTGGAGGCCAACCCGACGAGCATCGAGGCTGGGCGGTTTGTTGCTTATCAAGCGGCGGGCGTGAACCGGGTATCCATCGGCGTGCAGAGTTTTGACGAGGCTTCGCTGAAATTCCTGGGGCGCCAGCACTCGGCGGAGCAGGCGGTGAAAGCCATAGAGCTTGGGGCAAAAATTTTCCCGCGCATCTCCTTCGACCTGATCTACGCCCGCCCTGGCCAGACGGAGCAAAACTGGCGGGCAGAGCTGGCGCAAGCGCTATCCCTGGCGGCTGATCACCTGTCCCTGTACCAGCTCACTATTGAGGAGGGCACGAAATTTGCCACCCTTTATGGCAGGGGTGAATTTCAGCTCCCCGATGAAGGGCTTGCCACTAGACTTTATGACGCCACTGCCGAGGAAGCAGCGCGCTTCGGGCTGCAGGGGTACGAGATTTCCAATTACGCGCGGCCAGGAGCCGAAAGCCGCCACAACCTCGCTTATTGGCGGTATGAGGATTATGCGGGCATCGGCCCCGGCGCACATGGGCGGGTGACGCTGGAGTATGGTCTGCATGCCACCTCCCGCCATAAGGCCCCGGAAGCCTGGATGGCGCTGGTGGCGAAGCACGGCCATGGCACGACCCAGCAGGAAGCGATCAGCCAGCCGGACCGAGCGCGCGAGGCGTTGCTGATGGGGCTGCGGTTGCGGGAGGGGATTTTGCTCTCCCGCTTCGCCGCTCGCACTGGCATGGGGCTGATGGACGCAGTGGTGGAGAAAATTCTCGCCGCTTGTATCGAGGAGGGCTACCTGACCCTGACGGATACGCATCTGGCCGCCACGTCACAAGGCCGCCAGCGGCTTGATGCATTGCTGCCTGCCCTGGCCCGATAGTATAGGCCAGCGGAAAGAAGGGATTTTCGATGCGCTATCATTCAACCCGCGGCCAGGCGGACCAGAAAGATTTCGCCGGTGTGCTGCTGGCCGGCCTCGCCACCGATGGCGGGCTATATATGCCCGAGAGCTGGCCGCAATTCTCCGCTGCCGAGCTGCGCGCCCTGCGCGGGCTGCCCTACCCCGAACTTGCCGCGCGGGTGATGGCGCCGTTCGTGGCTGGGAGCATCGAATTCGCCGATCTGCAGGCCATGTGCCGCCGTGCTTATGCGGGCTTCGCGCATAAGGCGACTGTGCCGCTGGTGCAGGTGGATACTAATATTTTTGCCCTGGAGCTGTTCCATGGGCCGACGTTGGCGTTCAAGGATCTGGCGCTGCAGCTGGTTGGGCATCTGTTTGAGCATGTACTGGCCCAGCGCGGCGAGAAGGTGCGGATTGTTGGTGCGACCTCGGGCGATACCGGCTCGGCGGCGATTGAGGCCGTGGCGGGGCGGAAAAATATCGACATCACCATTTTGCACCCCTTTGGGAAGACCTCCGAGGTGCAGCGCCGGCAGATGACCACGGTGGGCGCGGAGAACGTGCTGAACATTGCCGTGGACGGTAATTTTGACGATTGCCAGGATCTGGTGAAGGCGATGTTCGCGGATGCGCCGTTCCGAGAGGAGATGAACCTCTCTGCCGTGAACTCCATTAATTTTGCCCGTATCGCGGGGCAGATACCTTATTACTTCTACGCCGCGCTGAACCTTGGCGCACCGGACCGCGAGGTGGCGGTGGCTGTGCCGACGGGCAATTTCGGCAATATTCTGGCCGCCTGGGCCGCGCGGCAGATGGGCGTGCCGATTTCCCGATTTATCGTGGCGAGCAACCGGAACGACATTTTGGCCCGCTTCCTGGAGGCCAACGACATGTCGGTGCATGGCGTCGAGCCCAGCCTTTCGCCCTCGATGGACATTCAGGTCAGCTCGAATTTCGAGCGGCTGTTGTTCGAGTTCCAGGGGCGGGATGCGGCGCTGACCGCCAAGACCATGGCGGATTTCCGCGCCACCGGCAAAATGACGGTGGCCGATGAAGTCTGGCACGCCATCCGCCGGGATTTTGAGGGCTTCCGCCTGTCGGACGATGAGACGCTGGCGGAAATTGCCCGCTCGTACCAGGAGAGTGGCTACCTTGCGGATCCGCACACGGCCATCGGCTTGGCGGCGGCGCGGGAGAAGGCGCCGGTGGGGCTGCCGGTGATTGTGGCTGCCACCGCGCACCCGGCGAAGTTCCCTGATGCCATAGAAAAAGCTGTGGGCAGCCGTCCGCCCCTACCGCCGCACCTTTCCGACCTATATGACAGGAAGGAAGTTTTTTCCCGCGCACCGAATGATCTGGCCGTCATCGAGACTTGCGTCCGGAATTTCGCCAACAGGAACGTATAATGGTTGAACAGGTTTCCATCACTACCCTGCCCTCCGGCCTTACCGTGCTGACTGAGCGCATGGAACGGGTGGAGACCATCTCCTTCGGCGCCTATGTGGGTGCCGGCACGCGGCACGAGACCGCCGCCGAGAACGGAGTGGCGCATTTTCTTGAGCACATGGCCTTCAAGGGCACGGAAAAGCGCTCGGCCATCGACATTGCCGAGGCTATCGAGAATGTGGGCGGGCATATCAACGCCTATACCTCCCGCGAGCAGACGGCTTATTACGTGAAGCTGCTGAAGGAGGATCTGGCGCTGGGGGCCGACATTATCGGCGATATTCTGTGTCACTCCACCTTTGAGCCCGATGAGCTGGAGCGCGAGCGCGGCGTAATTTTGCAGGAGATCGGCCAAGCGAATGATACGCCGGACGATGTGGTGTTCGACCATTTCCAGTCTGCCGCCTATCCGTCACAGCCTATGGGCCGCCCGGTGCTGGGTACGGAACAGATTATCCGCGGCATGAAGCGCGAGGCGTTACCCGGCTTTATGCGTCAGCATTATACGCCGGACAACATGGTGCTCGCCGCCTGCGGTAATCTGCGGCATGAGGATGTGGTGGAGTTGGCGCAGCGGCATTTTGCCGATTTGCCCCAGGCGGAGCGCCTGTCGCCTATGCCCTCCGACTATATGGGCGGCGAGTACCGGGAGGTGCGCGACCTAGACCAGGCGCATATTGTGTTGGGCTTCAACTCGCCGGGTTATGGTGAGCCGGATTACTACCCGGCCATGTTGCTCTCCACTGTGCTGGGCGGGGGCATGTCGTCCCGGCTGTTCCAGGAGATCCGCGAGAAGCGCGGGCTGGTGTATTCCATCTACAGCTTCACGTCCCCGGCGCAGGATGGCGGGTTGTTCGGCATTTACGCGGGTACGGGTGAATCCGAGGCTGCGGAGCTGATGCCGGTGACGCTGGAGGAGTTGGCGAAAGTGCAGCACGAGGTAAGCGAGGCCGAGCTGGCCCGCGCCCGTGCGCAGCTGAAGGCCGGGCTGTTGATGAGCCTGGAATCCACCGGCAGCCGCTGCGAGCAGCTGGCCCGGCAGTGGCAGATTTTTGGCCGCATCATCCCGGTTGCCGAGACGGTGCAGAAGATCGAGGCCGTCACAACCGCTGATGTGCGCGCGGCGGCGGCAACAATCTTCCGGCAGAAGCCGACGTTGGCCACGATTGGGCCAATCGGGCAGGTGCCGAAATTCTCCGCCATCATTGACAGGCTGGCAGCGTGAGCGCGTTGCGGGCTGCGGCCGAGGGGCTGCTGCGCGCCGCCAAATCCGCCGGGGCGGATGTGGCGGAGGTGGTTCTGCATGAGGGGGCATCTGTCTCCGTGCAACGGCGGCTTGGGCGGATTGAGGAAACCGAGCGCGCGGAGACGCGCGAGGTGGGGTTACGCGTGTTCGTCGGCAAGTGCAGCGCCTCGGTCTCGGCCAGCTCCATAGACCCGGCCGCCTTCGTGCGGCTGGCGGAACAGGCGGTCTCGATGGCGCGCGTGGTGCCGGAGGACCCGTATGCGGAAATCCCCGAGGCGCCGCCGGCTCTGGATGCCGGGTTTTTGGAGCTTGAAGACCCGGTTGAGCCGAGCGCTGATCTGCTGATCGCGCGCGCGGCCCAGGCTGAGGACGCTGCCATGGGCGTGCCCGGCATCACCAATTCCGAAGGTGGCTCCGCCAGCTGGTCGCGCGCCGTCTCGGTGCTGGCCACCAGCCA
>JAQUAC010000341.1 GCA_028687415.1 Acidocella sp.
GGAAGGCCTCCAGGTCTAAAGCTGCGTTTTGGTCCGCCATTGCAATTCATGCTCGAACAGTTTGAAAAATTGCGCTTCAAAAGCCGCCGTGCCGAGCACCCGGTCCTCGATATACGCCTCGGCGGGCGCCACGATCTCGAGATACTGCTTCACCAGCGGCATCCGGGCCCGGCCCTTGCGCTTGAACACCGCCAGCGCGCCGTTCTTCTGCCGGGCCACGAACGCCCCCTCGATAAAATGCCCCGCCACCCTCACCCCCGCCCCGGTCTGCCGGGGCGTGCCCAGCCGCGCATACGAGATCGGATCGAGGCCGTACCAGACCTTCATCCCCTGCTCCGCGCCGCGCCGGGCGAGGCGGAAAGTCTTGAGGCGGCCGCGCAGGATTTTTTGCTGCACCCGCAGCTCCTTCGACAGCCCCTTGATCGATTGCGCCCGCAGCCAGTTCGCCATCTTGCGCAACGCGGCGTCCAGCGCCTTGTCCAGCTGCGCCGGGGTGGCCCTGAACGAGGAAGCGATGCGCTCCAGCCCGTCGCTGTCGAATTCCAAATTGACGAGTCCGCCCGCCCCGCCGCCCCGGCTCATGCCGGCGGATCCAGCGGCGCCAGGCGGATGATGCCCCAGCCGCTGCCGTCATTCCGCGGCAGATCCGCCACCTTGTAGCTGGTGCCATCGATCAGCACGGTATCAAAGCGCGACACCGCCGCGACCTCGGCAAAACTGCATTCCAGGCGGGGATTGGCCAGGTCGATCTCGTACTCGCCGGTATGGGTGTTGAGCGTGGTGTCCTCAAAAATGCCGGTCACGCTCAGCGTGGCGCCGGAGGCGAGGCTGCCCGCCTTGGTCGTCGGCGTGCTGATCTCGAGCAGGAAGCGCATATCGCCAAAGGTGGCGGCGCGCTGCCACAGCAGCCCGACCGGGTGCCCTTCCTCGGTCACCTCGTAACCATCCACCTCATCGCACACGATCAGCGGCGCCGAGCGCCCGCGCATCGTCTTCGGGCTGCCTGACCAGGCGAACATGATGAACCCGCCGGGGTAGGATTTCATCTGGCGGTTATTGACCCCGTTGCGCCCGCGCGGCCGGGCCACCAGGCGGCGGATGCCGGCATTGGCTTCGATCAGCGGGTTGAACTTGGTCTCCAGCCAGGTGTTGAGATCGCCCTGGCTCGGCTGCATCATCATCTGGCTGCGCGGGCAGGAGGCGATGCTGTAGCCCTGGATCCCCAGCGCCGTCATCGTCTTGCCCACCTGCGCCCCCCACATCAGGGTCTCGCGGTAGCAATCCGGCGCCACCAGCATGTCGAGCGGCTCGCGCTGATACGGCGCGTTATCCAGCCGCATCGGCCCCGGCACGGCATTGCCCGCCGGGATGCGGACATTCTGCTCCACCCAGGCCGAGGGTTTGAGATCCGGCGGCGGCCGCAGCTGGGCCTGGGCCCGGCGGATCGCCGCCGCCACACCACCGGCATTGGCGAAGAGTTCAGTAGCGGCGGCCGTCATGCGGAGGCCCCGGCCTCGCCATCGGCGCCATCGGCGCCACCGGCGCCACCGGCGCGGCCAGCACCGCCCTCGCCGCCGGTACCGCTCTCGCCTGCCTCACCTTCCTCCTGGCTGTCAGCATCCTCCGGCTCATCACCACCGGCCAGGTCTGTGTTGGCCAGCGCCTCCAGCGCCTGGTCAAGCTCACTGCCCAGCACTTGCTTGAACCGGCGCTCATCGGTCTCACCGATCAGCATCGCCACCACCCGCCCGGGCACATTGCGGATCCCCGCCCGCACCTCGGCGAAGGCGCGCTGCACCATCCGCTCGACCTGCTCCAGCGGCGCCACCAGCTCCTGCGCTTTCGCCAGCTCCAGCTCGAGCAGCTTCGCCTCCGCCGCCAGCTTGCGGATTTTGAGTTCCTTCTCGTCCAGGGTCTCGGTGCCCGCCGCCTGCTCCACCGCCTTGTCCCGCAGCCAGCGCGCCACATCGGCGGTGTTGAACACCCATTCAATGCCGCGCGAACCGCGCTGCACCACCGGACATCCAGCCCGCACCCAGGCATCAACAGTCGTTGCGCAGACGCCTAGTAAATCCGCGATTCCCCCACGGTTTACCTGCTTTCCTTTGCCGGTATAGGCCATCAGATATAGTTGTTGGACCGGGTTTCAAAACCCGCCGACAAGGCAAAAGCGGCGAGGCAAGTTCCCTCGCATGGCCCGCCCCCCGGGAAGGACCCATCTTGCATGGCTCGCAGCTTATCTATGCGTTGAGTGCAAGACTCGTGCAAATGCCTGGTGTTTGCTGGGATAAACCAAAGCGGTTGAGTGCTGGCTGTGCTGATCACGGCCCTGCCTTGGGGGCTGCTGGTGTGCTGCCGGTGATGATGCCGGCCTGCCCGCGCACCGCATCCGCCAGCGCCCGGTGCAGCGCCGCGCAATGCTGATAACTCTCGGCCACGGCAACATGGTTGCCCAGCAGCCCCGCGAGGCTGGGGTCAGTGGCCGGAGGCAAGGGTGGGCATGGCTGCAGCAGATTACCCGCGATCACCGGCTTGGCTGGGGGGATTGTTAACGGGGCCGGCATTGGCCGCGTTCCACAGCCGGAGACCAGCAGCATCAAGCCCACAATGCGCAAGCGCCGGATTGTCATGCACATATTTTGTCACCGTCTCGGTTAGGGTTTGGTCCACGATGCTGATCCGCGCCTGCTCGGCATCGGAACGCGCGGCGGCATCCATTGCCGCTTGCGTGTTGGTCTGCTGCTGCTCCAGCGCCTTGAGGCTGGCTTGCGTGGCGGCCATGGCCTGGCTGGCACGTTCGGCATCCCAGGCATCCTGCACCTGCGCGCTGCCGGCGGCGTAACCAGC
>JAQUAC010000043.1 GCA_028687415.1 Acidocella sp.
ATGTGTAACGGTCATGGACTTAGCCCTTCACGGTTGATCGGTCGAGATGCACCCCCCCATCGGCAGCACCACTGAATATCGGTCGAGCTATCGGAAGGCACCTTGATGAGGATCAACTCAATCGCGACTGGTTCGAACCAGCAGGCCAGCCCGAGCTGATTTGTTGGAGTTTTCGAGAGTGATTGACAAGGCACGCTACTTAGCGTGATTCGTCGCTGACATTTTTGGCAAGATATACCCCCTCAGGGAGATTTGGCGGCGGGCAGGTCAAGCCGACCCGGTTCGTGAAGCTGGAGGATGGATACGGCCAATCGGTCGATCGTCCGAATTGTGCGGATGCGAAAAGCCGATGTTGCGGTCGCGAAAAACCATTATAAAAACTACGGTATTTTAAAAAAAATCTATTTGTATCAGTGCCGTATAAAGCGGCGAGGCAGGTGGCACGTCTCTTGCTGTTAAGCGCATTGGACGTGCTGGAGCGGACGGGAACGGACGGCTCCGGCTAGATCCACATAATAGATCTTACCGGAGGAAAACGTGACATATCAAAATATCCCCGTCCAGATTTTGGGCATCGATGCCGGAGGCACGATGACAGATACTTTCTTCGTTCGAGCTGATGGCGAGTTCGTTGTAGGCAAAGCACAGAGCAATCCGCAGGATGAATCTCTCGCTATTTTTAATTCGTCGGTCGACGCGCTTGAACTCTGGGGGCGCACCGTCGCTGACACCTACCCCGAAATGGTAACATGCGTTTATTCAGGCACCGCGATGCTTAATCGCGTTGTCCAGCGCAAGGGGCTGACCGTTGGCCTCATTGTTAATCGCGGGCTCGAAGATATGCACCGCATGGGGCGCGGTATTCAATCTTATCTTGGATATGCCTTCGAGGATCGTATCCACCTCAACACCCATCGCTATGAGGAGCCGCTAGTGCCGATCGAACGCACGCGCGGCGTTACCGAACGCACCGACTCCAAGGGCGAGATCGCCATTCCGCTGCGCGACGAGGACGTGCGTCAGGCGGCGGCGGAGTTGCTCGATATTGGCGTTGAGGCCATCGTCATCAGCCTGCTGCATTCATACAAGAACGGCACCAGCGAGCGTCGGGTCCGCGATATCTGCCGCGAAGTTGCGATCGCGAAAGGCAAGCCCGAGTTCCCGATCTTCGCTTCGACGGATTATTATCCAGTACGCAAGGAAACCCATCGTACCAACACCACGATTCTTGAAGCCTATGCGGCTGAACCTTCGCGCAAGACCCTGACCAAAATCAGTGACCGCATGAAGTCGGATGGTGCCAACTACGAACTCCGCGTTATGGCGACGCATGGCGGCACCATAAGCTGGAAAGCCAAGGAGCTTGCCCGCACCATGGTGTCCGGTCCGGTGGGCGGCGTCATTGGTGCCAAGTTCCTGGGTGAGATGCTGGGCTATGATAATATCGCCTGTTCGGATATCGGCGGCACTAGCTTCGATATGGCGCTGATTACCAAGGGCAGCTTTGCCATGGTGTCCGATCCTGACATGGCGCGCCTAGTGTTGTCGCTGCCACTGGTGGCGATGGATTCAGTCGGTGCCGGCGCCGGTAGCTTCATTCGTCTCGACCCCCATACCGGCGCCCTCAAACTTGGACCGGACAGTGCCGGGTACCGGGTTGGCATGTGTTGGGCTGAGAGTGGACTGGACACGGTCTCGGTCTCCGACTGCCACGTGGTTTTGGGCTACCTCAATCCCAACAACTTCCTTGGTGGTGCCATCAAGCTCGACATTGAGCGCGCCCACAAGGCCATCAAGGAACAGATCGCCGATCCGCTAGGGCTGTCGGTTGAAGAGGCCGCCGCTGGCGTGATTGAGCTGCTCGACCAGAGCCTGCGCGACTATCTTCGCTCGACGATCAGCGCGAAGGGGTACAGCCCAACTGATTTCGTCTGCTTCTCATATGGCGGGGCTGGTCCTGTCCATACCTATGGCTACACCGAGGGGCTTGGTTTCAAGGACGTCGTCGTTCCGGCCTGGGCAGCCGGTTTTTCGGCCTTCGGCTGTGCCACCGCTGACTTCGAATACCGCTACGACAAGTCCGTGGATGTGGCGATTCCGAACGGCGCGCCTGATTCCAAGAAAATCGCGGCAGCTAAATCCCTCCAGGCGGCATGGGAAGAGCTGGCGGACAAGGTTATTGAGGAGTTCGCCATCAACGGTTTCAAGCCGGAAGAAGTGACTCTGCGTCCTGGCTACCGCATGCAGTATATGGGGCAGTTGAACGATCTGGAAATCAACTCGCCGATTACCAGCGCCGCCACCGCGCAGGACTGGAACAAATTGGTCGAGGCCTTCGACGAGACCTATGCTCGCGTCTATGCGAGTGCTGCGCGTTCGCCCGAGCTTGGGTTCAGCGTGACTGGCGCCATCATGCGCGGCACCGTCGTCACCACGAAGCCAACGCTTCCAGAGGAGGAGCTTGAGGGCGAAGTGCCGCCAGAGGAAGCGCGGATCGGCAAACGCCCCTTCTTTCGCCATAACCGCTGGGTTCACGCAGACATCTGGCAGATGGAGTTGCTGAAGGCGGGCAATGTTATCACGGGCCCGGCGATCATCGAATCCCCTGCAACCACCTTCGTGGTGCCCGATGGCTTTGCCACGTCACTCGATGGTCACCGTCTGTTCCATCTCAAAGAAATCAAAGCATAAAGGAGGAAATTACAATGAACTTTATGAGCACGGCTGTCGTGAAGGGGCTGACCGCTGGCGGCAAGACGCTGAAGCAGCACCGCGACGAAGTTCAAAGCAGGACCAAGAAATCCGGCTACTATAACGGTCTGAAGGCGCTGTCGTTCAAGGAAAACGACCCCATCGCCTACGAGAAGATGTTTTCCAAGCTGCGTGGCGGTCTGGTCCATGCGCGTGAAACGGCGAAGAAAATCGCCGCCTCGCCGATCGTGGAGCAGGAGGGGGAGCTGTGCTTCACCCTGTACAACGCCGCTGGTGATTGCGTCCTGACTTCGACGGGCATCATCATCCATGTCGGTACAATGGGTGCTGCCATCAAGTACATGATCGAGAACGATTGGGAGAGTAATCCCCGGATCAATCCTGGCGACATGTTCACCAACAATGATTGCTCCATCGGCAACGTGCATCCTTGTGACATTGCCACCATCGTGCCGATTTTCTGGGAAGACCGGCTGATCGGCTGGGTGGGCGGCGTCACCCACGTGATCGACACCGGCTCGGTTGGTCCTGGTTCGATGTCCACCGGTCAAATACAGCGTTTTGGCGATGGTCTTCAGATCACCTGCCGCAAGACCGGCGCCAACGACGTGCCCTTCCGTGATTGGCTGCATGAGAGCCAACGCGCGGTGCGCACCACCAAGTACTGGATACTCGACGAGCGGACCCGCATCGCCGGCTGCCACATGATCCGCGACCTGGTCGAGGAGACCATCCGCAACGATGGCATCGAGAACTGGGAGAAGTTCGCCTATGAAGTGATCGAGGAAGGGCGTCGCGGCCTTGCCAGCCGTATCAAGGCGATGACCATTCCCGGAAAATACCGCCGTGTCGCCTTCGTCGATGTTCCCTATGCGCATGAGGATGTCGGTTGCCCGTCCGAGTTTGCCAAGGTCAACACCATCATGCATTCGCCGGTGGAGATCGACATCAGGCCGGACGCCAGCTGGCGGTTGGATTTTGAGGGCGCGAGCCGCTGGGGCTGGCACACCTATAACGCCAATCAGGTCGCCTTTACCTCCGGCATTTGGGTGATGATGACCCAGACGCTGGTACCCACTGAGCGCATCAACGATGGTGCCTATTACGGAACCCAGTTCCGGCTGCCCAAGGGTACGTGGATGAACCCCGACGACCGGCGCACCGGCCATGCCTATGCCTGGCACTTCCTGGTGTCCGGATGGAGCGCGATGTGGAGGGCGCTGTCCTCGTCCTACTTCTCGCGCGGCTATCTCGAGGAGGTGAATGCGGGCAATGCCAACACCTCCAACTGGCTGCAGGGCGGCGGCATAAATCAGGATGCCGAAATACATGCGGTCAACAGCTTCGAGGCCGCCGCGTGCGGTACCGGTGCCTGCGCGGTCAAGGACGGCCTGAGCAACGCCGCCGCGATCTGGAATCCCGAAGGCGACATGGGGGATATGGAGATCTGGGAACTGGCGGAACCGCTCCTGTATCTCGGGCGCAACGTCAAGTCGAACTCAGGTGGCTACGGCAAGTTCCGCGGCGGTTGCGGTTTCGAGAGCCTGCGTATGGTCTGGAGGGCAGAAGACTGGACCATGTACTTCATGGGCAACGGCTACATGAACTCCGACTGGGGGTTGATGGGCGGCTATCCGTCAGCCACCGGCTATCGGTTCGAAGCGCATAAGACCGGGTTGAAGGATCGCATTTCGCAGGGTCTGTCATTGCCACTCGGCGCCGATCTCAACCCCGATGCGCGCGAATACGAGAAGCATCTGGCGGCTGGCTCGACGGTCAAGCGCGACCATCAGGCCATGACAACCGAGAACGTGTTCGAAAATCATGATCTGTATCTCAACTATCTGCGTGGCGGCCCCGGCTTCGGCGATCCGCTTGATCGTGAAACGGCGGCAATCGAGACAGACCTCAACAACAAGTATTTGCTCGCGGAATATGCGGAGAAGGTCTACGGCGCGGTCTTCTCTGTTGACGCCAATGGGCACTATACGGTCGATCCCGCCAAGACGGCCGAGCGGCGCTCCGCAATCCGGAAAGAGCGCATTGCCCGGAGCAAGCCGACCCGCGAATGGATGAAGGAAGAGCGCCAACGTGTCCTCACCAAGGATGCCGCGGTGCAAGTCCAGCAGATGTTCGCAACCAGCTTTGGGTTGAGCAAAAAATTCCTGAACAGTTTCAGAGAATTCTGGGACCTGCCGGCGGATTGGACAATTGCCGAGGACGAGCTCGGCGTACCTTCCTTCGGTTCGGTCTTCCGCTCTGACCTCTCGACCCTGCCCGACGTTCATACAGTCGTGCTGGTCGAGGAATAAGCAGAGAACTTTGGAGCGCTGCGAGGTTCGCGGCGCTCCTCCCGCCTCAAAACACGAAATAGAAGGGAATAAGAGGATGTCCAAATATACGAAGAAACAGGTTTCAGAGCTCGTCGATTGCCGTGCCGACTGGGACACCGTCCATCGCATGCTGTCCATGCCCAAGGATCCGGAGCGTTTCCAGATGTATGTCGAGGTGTTGCAGGAAAAGGTGCCGTTCAAGGACAAGATCATCCTGCCTCTGGGGCCGCATCTTTACATCGTTCAGAATGCCGCAAAAAAATGGGTGACGAAGTGTGATTGCGGCCATGAATTCGGGGACTATCGCGAGAACTGGAAGCTCAACGCTCTCGTCTATGTCCGCGACACCGTGGAGAAGATGGTCGAGGTCTATCCCCAGTTAATGGCCCCAGATCCGGCCTGGCAGGTTTACCGCGAATATGTCTGCCCTGAATGCGGCATCCTTCATGATGTGGAGGCGCCAACTCCCTGGTATCCGGTCGTTCACGACTTCGAGCCCGATATCGAAGCCTTCTATAGCGAATGGGTGAACCTGCCCATTCCCGAGCGCGCCGGGGACTGAAGCAAGTCCGGTGTCGCGGTAGAATGCCGCGGCACCGGATGTGCGGTGATCATGACGGCTAATAAATGGCTCAGGACATAAACAAGTCCCTGTGTTTCGTTCCAATCCCCTGCACGGTTATAGCTGAGCGAGGGGCGAGAGGTCGAAGCTCGGAGGCAATTTCGTCAGGACCAAAGTGAGGGGGGAATTGTCGGAGATGCTGGCCCAGAGCAGGTTACTCAGCGGGTTGTTGCAGGCGGTGGTGTAGGCGCCGGAGAAGCTGAAATTCAGCGTTGATATTCATGGTCAACAGGCCGTATTGCGGCTGGCTGGCATTGACCGGGATGGTGCCGACATATTGCTCGTTCAGGGTCACCGTCACGTTGCTCAAGGCCGGCAGCAGTGTTGGGGACATCGCGCCGACGGTAACCCGGCGCAGGTCATCAGGCCGGTCGTGCCGCCTAACAGAACCCGTCACCTGGCCAGGCGTCTCGGCCGCAGTGCAACAAGCATGGCATTCCCCCTTGTTCCGACGATCTCACCAAAGCATGCAGACAGGCTGATCGTATCGTTAACATTGCCGGAGCTTGCAGCAGCACGGCCGCCAAGCCAGCTGCGAGAGCGGGGCGGTTGGGGATACCGGTCAACGGATCAAAAAATTCCAGCTCGTCCCACTGGCGCCTATTAAGCGTTACATCCTGCTCAATCGCCGCAAAATGCGTGATCCTATCTGTCCTTGGTCGGAAGTTAAACACGAACAGAGATCATCCACGAAAACCAAAATAAATATAATTTATGCAGCATAGATATTGCCTGATTTAACCGGATACTCGCATTCGGTTCAGTGGTCGCACAGCGTTCGGCTTTTCAGGAAGGACCCGTCCCGTATCTGACGGAATTACGCTCGATACGATACCGCGTCATTTTCTCGTACAAGGTACTTTTGGCGATACCAAGACGCGCCGCCGCACGGGTAAAATTTCCATGCTCCGCGGAAATCGCGGTAATAATGGCTTTGCGATCATTATCAGCCACGAGATTGGCAGTCAGTTTTGGCGGTTCGGCGGACGGTAAAATTTCGGCCGTATTCGGAATGACCGGCGTCGTGATTTCCGGCGGCAGGTCATCGATGGTCAGCACATCCCCTTCGGCCAACAGCAACATGCCGCCGATCACGTTGCGCAGTTCACGGACATTGCCTGGCCATGAGTAATCCAGCAATGCCGCCAGCACGTCATTCGTCGGATATTTCGCCGGAACGCCGTAGGCAGCGGCTGTTTGATCGATGAAGTGGCGGGCCAGCAGCGGAATATCTTCTTTATGTTCCGCCAGAGATGGCAAATTTAGCGTCGTCACGGCCAGACGATACAGGAGATCTATGCGGAATTTTCCCGCCGACACTTCGGCTCGCAAATCGCGGTTGGTCGCGGCCACTATGCGCACCCGCACTTTGCGCGGCTTGTTTTCTCCCAAGCGGTAGACTTCTCCGTCGTCCAGGACCCGAAGGAAATGGGCCTGAAGTTCGAGCGGCATTTCGCCGACCTCGTCGAGGAACAAGGTGCCGCCATCCGCCGCTTCGAACTTTCCGGGCATGCCTCCGCGCCGCGCGCCGGTGAAGGCGCCTTCCACGTATCCAAACAATTCGCTGGCCAGCAAATCGCGTGTCATGCTGCCGCAATTGACGGGAACAAACGGGCCTGAGGCTATGGGGCTGGCATCGTGCAGCGAGCGGGCAAACACCTCCTTGCCGACTCCGGTCGGGCCGAGCAGCAGCACTGGCACACGCAGCTTCGCCAGCTGGCTTGCCTTGTTCTTCACCTTGGAAAGAGGGGGGCTGGTGCCGATGATGCGCGCGAACGGGGCGTTCGTCCGGTCGTCCGGCTGGGGCGATGATACTGCCGTGGAGGCGCTCCATCGCCGCGACAACGGAATAGCGAGAACCGTCCCCAGGCGCTCCTCCTGATCGATAATCGGCACGAGCCAATCGGTTTTTAACCAGTCAGGAAGAGGAGAAGGCGCCGAATCACCAGTCAGTCCACCGATGCCCAGATCTTTGCACGATCCCAGTTCAAGCCCCTTGCTGCCGAAGAACAGCCCGGCGGTTTCATCGGCGCGAACGAGTTTGCCCCGGTGATCAAAGATCACCAAGCCGCTATCGCCCCAGCGTTTGCCCTGGGCTAGGGTAATGTCGAGGAGGCGCGAGCGCTTCTCCATTTCCATTTTCGCGAGGCGCGCCTCAATGCGCCCCGCTCCGGCAACCGCCAGGGCCAGACAGTGTGTATTATGGCTGCCGCTGAGCCCCGAAATGTCGATGGCACCGAGAATCTGGCCATCATAAGGGTCGCGGATGACGCTGGCGGAGCAGGTCCAGCGTTTGATCCCCTCGCAGAAATGCTCAGCAGCGCAAATCTGCACGGGCTGCCCCGATGCCAGCGCCGTGCCGATCGCATTTGTGCCGCTGATGGCTTCAGTCCACTGGGCGCCTGGCACAAGCTGGATATCTTGACTGTTATATTTAGCATTTGGATCGCCCTCAACCAAGAGGATCACGCCCGTGGGATCGGTCAAAATCATGATCGTCCCAGATTCGGAGAGAAACTCCCTTGCCTGCGCCATGACTGGATGGGCTGCTTCGATCAGATAGTTATGCCGCAGTTTCAGCGATTGCAGGCCGTTTTCATCGAACGCCAGGGGAGCCGCGCTGCGGACCGGATTGACCCCATGCCCCAGGCAGCGCAGCCAGGAATCCTCGACCATCCGGCGTACGGCATCTTGCGGCACAGCGTCACCGGATAAAAATTTCTCCCAGGCGTTCATAACCTCACCCTCACCAGTGATCGGCGAACGAACGCTGATCCGCTCACGGCTCATCCCATTCCCTCCTAACGAACACCTTCCGATGGGATGCTCGTTGTTTGTCACGTGAGGGCTGGACGATTCTGATCACCTGGCCCGCTTGGTCATGTTGAAAGCTTGGCGTTGGCGCTCAATTCTTCCCGCCGCCAAGCGTCGTTCATCACGGGCTGAGGCCAAAACCAGACCAGCAGCCTCAGCCGGAACTGCCCCCAAAAATTAAGAATCTTCGCAAGCGCCCCAAAACCGGCGCAGTCATGTTTCCTCTTTGCACTCACATCTCATCCCTCTGGGGATCGGTCAGCTTTTGGCGCGGTTCCGCTCCGTATATCCGGAGCCATCGCATTCTTGGCTGTGATAATTCCACCTTTCTCCAAAACGCACAAGCATTCTTTGCCCTTGTACCCGGGCGTCAATGCTCATGTCCCTGGTCTGAGGGTGGCGTCATATGAGTGCATGATAATCGGCCGGTGATGCGCCCGCCCTGTTACAGCAAGCGGCTCTTAGATTGTGAGCATCCGGCCTAGCCGAGTATTCAAGATGAGTGTGACATGATGGGAAATTATGACACAGCATGAGACACATAAATGTCTGATTGTGTTGTGGGTTAATTGATTTTTATGAGTAAAAACGGCTGATTTCCGCCATTTTTTATTCTGCCTGAGATGATATGGGTTTGGTAGCGGCGGAAGGATTTGAACCTCCGACCAAGGGATTATGATTCCCCTGCTCTACCACTGAGCTACGCCGCCAAACCGTGAACCCGGTGCCTAATGCCAAGGCCAGGAGAAGTCAATGCAAGGAAAAAGGCTCCGGAGACAGCTCCGGAGCCTTTTTTAGTAGGGCTGTGCCGGAGGGCTCAGCCTTCCATGTCGTTGGCGATGCTGGCCAGCACCTGCGGGGATTTCGCCTTGAGAATGGCGAACCAGACCAGGCCGATGCCCATGTAGATGGCGAAGGCCGGGGGCAGCATGTTGAACGGAGCGGACGGGAAGGGGACCACGCTGGAGTAGATCACGAAGCCCATCAGCACCGCGCCGGTTAGGCCGTACACCACATGCTGCGGCTTCAGCGCGCCGCCACGGTAGAGGTCCACCGGGGCCACCAGGCACACGCCGAAATACACGACCACGAAGCCATAGGTGGCGATGGTGCCGGCCAGACCGAACCCGTTCAAAAAGCCCTGCGGCAGCAGCGCCAGGATGATGAGGCCGATGACGGCGGCGGAGACCAGTACGGCGACATGCGGGGTTTTGTGTGTCTTGTGCACCAGACCCATGGAGCCATGCAGGAACTGGTAGCGGCCCATGGAGAACAACATGCGCGAGCTGGCGTTGATGCAGGCCAGGGCGCAGGCGAAGCCGCTGATGGAGGCGGCGAAGTACACCACGCCGGCGGCCCAGGGCAGCCCGGCCTTGTCCGTCATGTCCTTGAAGGGCGAGGAGCTGCCACCGATCGCGGCGGCATTGTCACCCATGCCCATGACCATGAGATAGGCCATGATGGTGAAGAACGTGCCGGCAATGGCGGCGCTGCCGATCACGGAGATGGGAATGTTGCGTTGGGGGTTGGCGGATTCCTTGGCCAGTGTGGCGGCACTCTCGAAGCCGACGAAGCTGAACACCGCGAAGGCCATGGCGGACATCACGCCGCCCATCGGGATCTTGGAGAAGTTGAACTGCACCGGGTCCACCACGGTACCATGCTTGGCCACCACAATGGCGGTGATGACGATGATAATGCCGACCGAGAGGCACTCCAGCACCAGGCCAACGCGCGAGGACATCTGGATATCCCGATACGCCGCATAGGTGACCAGGCCGAGGAAGGCGAAGGTGAACAGAACCTGCCAGCCGTAACCCAGGGAGAGGCCGAACACGCTGAGAAAGTTGCTGAGGAAGAGTGGGAAGCCGAAAATAACGGCGACGGCCGTGGTGGTATAAGCCAGGATCATCGCCCAGCCGGCGAGCGCGCCGGTCAGCGGCCCGAAATTACGGCCGATATACACGAAATAGGAGCCCGCTTCCGGGTGCCGCTTGGCCAGCGCCGCGACGGAGGCGCCGACGAAGACGCAGCCGATGGTGGCGATGAGATAGGAGATCCAGGTGCCGACGCCCGCCAGCCCCGCGCACACCGTGATATTCAGCGCCGGGGTGAGGGTAGGGGCGATATTGGCGATGGACTGCCCGAGGGTTTCAAAAAGGCTGAGGGCGCCGTGCTTTAATTGCGGCGGGGTGTGGGCGACGGCGTCCGTGGTAGCGACCATATCTCTATCTCTCCATCCGTGAAGCAGCGCCTTACCCGGCTCCGGGCATGGCGGTCACAGGTATGATGCAATAGCCATGCCGATATGTGGCAAGTCCCACAAACCTGGGTATGGCATTGTCAGAGGCCATGCCCAGTGAGGCTTGTGCTCCGCGCGGTGCCGATAAATAGGTGTGGTATGGCGGGCCTGCCCAGGCATATGGGCGGGTTTTGGGCGGTAGACGGCGGTTGTGTGCACAATTTTTGTGCTTATGGAGGCGGCATTGCTCGGATGTAAGAATGATTTCTCCTCATTGCCCAAGGGCTGGGCAGCATGCTGATCCTTGCCAGCACCTCCCCCGCCCGCCAAGCCATGCTGGCTCAGGCTGGGCTTAATTTCCGGGCCGTGGGCTCGGGCGTGGATGAGGCGGCGCTGAAACAAGGCTTTTCCGGCTCGCCGGAGGCACTGGCCTTGGCCCTGGCCGAGGCCAAGGCCCGCGCGGTGTCGGCGTCGCATCCTGGTGGGCTGGTGCTGGGGGCGGATCAGCTATTGGTGTGCGGGGAAAAAATCTTCGACAAGCCCGAGAGTTTGGAGGCGGCGGCAGCGCATCTGCGGCACTTGGCCGGGCGCACGCACTGTCTGGTCACGGCCTCCTGCGTAATGCGGGATGGCGCGGTGGTGTGGTCGCACGCCGAAGCCGCGACGCTGACCATGCGTGATTTCAGCGAGGACTTCCTGGCCTCTTATCTGGCGGCGGAGGGCGCGGAGATTCTCGGCTGTGTCGGC
>JAQUAC010000044.1 GCA_028687415.1 Acidocella sp.
GGTGCTTCATGGTTTCGCTGCCTCCGGTTCATGGGGGTCTGCCCATAACTCTGTCGGCAGGGTGGAGGAAATTTGCGGCTCTGTAAAATTCGGTGTGTGGTTCTTTGCTTTCGGTTTGCGGGTAGTATCAGGCGGACCGTTTTGCCCCGGCGACGCAGAGGATGATGGCGGTGGTGACAGCGAGCATGGCGGGGGGCACGGTCTCGTGCAGCACCAGGGCGGAGGCGGCGAGGCCGAGTGCCGGTTGCAGCAATTGCAGCTGGCCCACAGCGGCGATGCCGCCCAGTGCCAGCCCTCGGTACCAGAACACGCAGCCGACCAGCATGCTAAAGACAGAGACATAGGCCAACCCCGCCCAGGCGCCGCCTGGCACGCTCGCCAGGGAGGCGGGGGAGGTAAGCCAGCAGGCGAGGAGCATCGGCGGCAAGGCCAGCACCAGCGCCCAGGAGATGACCTGCCAACCACCGAGCCGCCGTGAGAGCTTGGCGCCTTCCGCATAGCCCAGCCCGCAGACGATGATCGCGCTCAGCATCAGGGCGATGCCCGCGCCGGGCAATCCGGCACCGTGGCGTAAGGCGGCGGCCATCACGCAGGCACTGCCCAGCAAGGCGCAGAGCCAGAAGCCACGGCGCGGACGCTCGCCGCCGCGCAGCACGCCAAACAGAGCCGTGGCCAGCGGCAACAGCCCGAGGAAGATCTGCGATTGCGCGGCGTTGATGTGACGCAACGCCAGAGCGGAGAGCAGCGGGAAGCCCAGCACCACCCCCAGCGCGACCACGCCCAGCGAGGCAAGATCGCCCCGCGCCGGGCGCTGCTGGCGGAAGGCGAGCAGCAGGGCGAGCGCCAGCAGCCCCGCCAGCGCCGCCCGTGCCACGGTGAGGAAGACCGGGTCGAACCCCGCCAGTGCCGCACGGGTGGCTGGCATGGAACCACTGAACACCAGCACTCCCAACCCGCCATAGACCCAACCGTTCGCCGTCTTTTCCATGTTCAGCCTCTTCCATGCCAGATGCGGTTTTGTCGCGCGGCGCCCTTGGCGGCTCCAGATACAAACGGGTACAATTATGCTGAACTGTACTTGTAGCTATGGAGGTACGGATGCCCGGAGCGGAGAGCACCCTGGTTGAGCAACTGGCGCGGGAGATGCGCGGGCGCATTGCCGCGAGGGCATTGGCGCCGGGAACAAGGCTGCCTTCCATCCGCGCCCAGGCGGCGGCGCGCGGCGTCTCCAAGACCACGGTGGTGGAGGCGTATGACCGGCTGGCGGCTTTGGGCCTCATCGAGTCCCGGCGCGGCTCGGGCTTTTACGTCGCCGGGCGACCGCCACCGCTCAGCTTGACCGAGGACGGGCCAAGGTTGGACCGGGAGGTGGATCCGTTATGGGTTTCCCGGCAGTCACTGGAAACCCCGGATGACGCGCTGAAGCCGGGCTGCGGCTGGCTGCCGCCGGGTTGGATGCCGGAGGCCAGCCTGCGCCGTGCCCTGCGCGGCTTGGCGCGGGCGGAGGCGGTGGCGCTGACCGATTACGGCACGCCGCTGGGGTTGCTCGCGTTGCGGGAGCATCTTGCCCGGCGGCTGGGTGGCTTTGGCGTGCCCGCTGCGCCGGGGCAGGTGCTGCTTACGGAGTCCGGGACTCATGCAGCCGACCTGCTGTGCCGTTTTTTGCTGGAACCAGGCGATACCGTGCTCGTGGATGACCCGTGTTACTTCAATTTTCGCGCTTTGCTGCGGGCGCACCGGGCGAAGGTGGTGAGCGTGCCCTATACGCCAACCGGGCCGGATATTGCCGTCTTCGCCGAGGTTCTGGCGGTGCACAAGCCGCGCCTCTACATTACCAACGCGGCCGTGCATAACCCCACCGGGGCGTCGCTCTCGGCGCTGACTGCTCACCGGGTGCTGAAGCTCGCCGAGCAGCACGATCTTACCATTATCGAAGACGACATCTTTGCGGATTTCGAGGCCGAGCCCTCGCCGCGTCTGGCGGCTTTCGACGGGCTGGAGCGGGTGGTGCAGATCGGCAGTTTCTCCAAGACGCTCTCGGCCTCGCTGCGCTGCGGCTATATCGCGGCAAAGGCGGAGTGGATTGAGGGGCTGACGGATCTGAAGATCGCGACTTCCTTTGCCGGTGGGCGGCTCTCGGCGGAGATACTGCTGGCGGTGCTGCAGGACGGCACATACCGCAAGCATGTGGAGAGCCTGCGCACTAGGCTGGCGGGGTCCATGAACCAGGCCAGCGCCAAGCTGCGCGCGATAGGGTTGACGCCTTGGGTGGAGCCTCGCGCGGGGATGTTCCTGTGGTGCGAACTGCCGGAGGGGCTGGACGCGGCGGAGATCGCCCGCCGGGCCTTGGCCGAGAACATCGTGCTGGCGCCCGGCAACGTGTTCAGCCCGGCGCAGACGGCGGGGAGGTTCCTGCGCTTCAACGTGGCCCAGTGCACTGACCCGCGCATCTTCCGGGTACTTGGCGCGGCCATGCGCGTTTAAGGCATGGCGGTGCGGCGGAGGGTCTCTTTTGATGCCGATTTCTTCGGCCAAATGCTTTTCCGTAACGAAGGGAATTTTTCACATGCAAAAATTTTATTCGGTAAGTATCGGAATCCCCCTAGGTGTGGGCGTGCACTCGGCAGAGAGTGCCGCGCAATGCGGGCCATGGCTGGCCGCTTGCCGATAGCACTTGACCTGGAGCGGATACGCGCTACTATGATTGCGAACGATTCTTAATTACAAGAAGTGGCTGCGTTGGAATAGACCGGAGACCGAAACATGTTTGAACAAGGCGCCTTGCCCGAAAACTATTTTCTATCTGATATCATGGCCTTGCAGCGGGACCCGTGGGTGCTGCCCACCCCCACCAGCCAGGAGATAAGCCGGGAAAAATCCATCCAATTACTGCAAACAGTGCTCTCGGCGGAGATCGTCTGCGTGCTGCGTTACACGGCGATCTCCGTCTCGCCGGACGCGCTGCGCAGCGACTGGATTGCGGCTGAGTTCCAAGAGCAGGCCAATGACGAGCGCCGGCACATGACACGGGTCGCCGCACGGATTGAGCAGTTTGGTGGCATCCCCGATTTTCGCACCCCGGTGGCAGCCGTGCGCCGGTATGGCGTGGGGGATTATAGTCTGGCCAAGCAGGTGCGGGAAAACCTGGCGGCGGAAAGAAGCATCATTGAGTATTATAACGGCCTGATCCAGTACTTTGCCGGGTTTGACCCGGAGACGGCGGAGCTGCTGCGCGAGATTGTTGTGGATGAGGAAAATCATACCAGCGATCTGGAAGACCTGATCGGCTCCTGCTGATAGTGCGGGAATCTTACAGGATTTTACGGCCTTTGATCGATGAACAGCCGACGGGCCGTGCGTTCGGCGCGGGCGGCATAGGCTGTGTTCAGCGCGGGTGTGTGCGAGTGATAATCGCCGATCGCGGGCAGTAGGGCACCGTGGGTTTCCGCCAGATAGCCGCGCAGAATGAGCGCGGCGGCGGCAATGTTGAAGCAGGGATCATTAATCAGGTGTTGCCGCGTCTGCGTTTCTGAATACCCTGCGCGTGCGGCAAGGGTAGGAATCCAGATGGTGTTCACCTGCATCACGCCGAGATCCTCGGTTCCGTTGGTGTCGGGCCGAACCATGCCGGCGGCGCCACCCTCGATTGTCTGGATGACCGGCAGCACGCGCGGTGGCAACCCGGCGGTGGCAGCGACGACCAGCATGCATTTGAGATATGCAATCATCATTCTGATTCCAAAATTTTTTCCGCGGTTCCTTTGGTGTAGGCATGATGTTATAGCCGGTTGCCAGATGAAGCAGAACGGGATGTCATGACCGACACAAAATTGTCATATTATACCAGGGATGTTTGCAACAAGCCGGATCGTGACGGCGGCTTTACGTTGCTTGAACTGCTGGTTGTTATCGTCATTTTGGGATTGCTGATCGGGCTGGTGGCGCCGGCGGTGTTGCGCCAGCTAGGCAACGCGAAAGAGTCGATCGCGCGGCAATCGATCGAACGGATCGCGTCGGTGCTTGATCTCTATAAGCTTGATGTCGGTGACTATCCGAGCACGGATGATGGGTTGCAGGCATTGATCACCAAACCGGATGATGCGCAGGGCTGGGCGGGGCCGTATCTCAAGAGCGGCGATCGGCCATTGGACCCCTGGGGGCATCCGTATCTCTATGTTGATCCCTCGACCCGCCCTGGGCTTGATTACGATTTATGTTCGCTGGGCAAGAGCGGTAAGCAGGGGCAGCCGGGAGAACCTGGGTTGATCTGCAACAACTAACCTCCAGTTAAAGAAAGTATATGAAAGGGCGCCGGTGCGCCGGTGCTGGCGAGGCCGATGACCGCAACGCGGTGCGCGGCCACGTGTCCCGGCGCGGTGACATCCGCCTCGATAGAGACCACCGGGACGGTGCCGTCATACACGTTGGCATCGGACCCGGCTTGGCCGGAGAGCTTGAGAGCCTGGCGTACGACAGGATCAGACAGCGCGGGGTTGGGGTCGTCGGTCTGGTATAAGTTCATGTGCGGCAGGGCTTTTGCCAGCAGGGGCGGCGGCATGCCGAGCACATCGCCAAGCTCGCTTAAATCCGCGAAGAGGTGGCCTGGTGGGGCGTAGGGTAGGCCGGCATTCCGGTAGGTCGCCACCTGCGCTGCGGCTTCTTGCTTGGAGACCGCCGGGCTGCGCCATTGGATGATCGCGTTGGCCAACTGCTTGGCTTGCGCCGGGGTAGCTCCGGAGGCTTGCAGCAACCCGGCCAGGAGGCCGGTTGAGGCGAGGTTGGGGTTGATCTGGCTGGTGAGGCTTTTGACGCGCACGGAGATCACCGTGCCGCCAGCATTGCCGAGACTATGCGGGCTGCCATCGGGCGGCCAATGGTCGGCCCCGGTTGAGAGTACGTGAAACAGCGCCTCGTTGATCGCGCCGTCGGCGCTGGCGCGGGCAGTGGCGGCGGCGCGCAGATTGCCGGCCAGCGCCAGCGCCGTGCGGCCTGAGGCCAAAATCTGCGTGATCAGGAGGCCGAGCAGCACCAGGCTCCAGAGCACGATCAGCAGCGCGAAGCCGCGGTCGCGCGCCGGGGTCATTGCCCGAGCCTTGGGTTCACCGCCGCATCCGGGTCGGCCGAGCCGCCGATTGGCGTGCTTTGCAAAGCCCCTCGCACCTGTGCGGCATTAGGCAATTGCTGTTGCAGATCCTCGGTGAGGTCGAGCGCTTGCTGCTGGCTGCGGATGACATGCGGCGTGATCAGCACCAGCAGCTCCTCGCGCGTGCGGCTATTGGTTTGCGAGCCGAACACCCCGCCCAGCAGCGGAATATTCTTCAGGAATGGAATCCCCTGGTTCTCGTGGGAATCGTTGTCGGAGATCAGCCCGGCGAGACCGATGGTCTGCCCGTCCTGGATGGCGACGCGCGAGGTGACGGCGCGCTCGGTGAAGGTGGGCGAGTTCAGCCCGGTGGTGGTGACGGTGGGAGAAACGCCGCTGACCTCCTGCCCGACATCCATCGTGACCATGCCGCCGCTGCCGACATGCGGGGTCACACGCAGAATCACGCCGGTTTCCCGGTAGTCGATTGAGTCGATTACCGCACTGTTGCTGGTTGTGCTCTGCGAGGTTGACGAGAGATAGGGCACAAGGTCGCCGACTTGCAGGCTCGCGGCTTGACCGTCCATCACCATCAGTTCCGGTGAGGAGAGCACCCGCACCTTGGTGACGGCTTGCAATGCCGAGATCGCGAGGGGGGCGGCGTCACTGCCGGCGCCCGAGAGCACGAAGCCGGGGAAGCTGGTGTCGAGTGCCGCGGTTGTTGCGGTACTCAGCACGGCGTTGATGTCGCCGGATTTGAAGTAATACTGTGTGCCGTATTGCAGCTTGCCGGTGAGATCGACCTCGGCGATGGTGGCGTCGATACGCACCTCCAACGGCATGATGTCGATTTTGCTGAGCATGCCTTCAATTTCGCTATCCTCCTGCACAGTGGCATAAATGAGCAGCGAATTGTTCTGGATATCTGGAATGACCCGGATGCCGGTGGCGGTGTTGCTGGATGAGGTGGAGGAGAGCGGGCCAAGCAGGGCGCTGGCGCCGGAGGTGCTTGTCTGAGCGGTGCTTGACGACCCGGTATCGCCGCTCTGGTCCGTGCTCCCGCCCGAGGTGACGGACGAGCCGAGCAGGCCGCCAACCCCGCCTGAGCCGCTGCTGGAACTGGTGGACGACCCGGTGCTGCTGCCTGAACTGCCCGAGGCGCCAAGGCTGGTGTTGGACTGGGTCGCGGCCTGGGTTGGCTGCGCGGTGACGCTGTCCGGCGTGAAGGCTTGTTGCAGCAGATAGGCGGCGTCGTTGGCGCGGCTGTTACGCAGGTAGAACACATGCCAGCTGCGCAGCATCGCCTGCTGGCCCTGGTTGAGAACACCGTAAATCTGTGTGGCGTCGGTGAGATAGCTCGGCGCGCGGGCGATGACGAGCACCGCGCTGATGCGCTCCAGCGGCACTACGGTAACGGAATCGGGGCCTTTGCTGTCGCCGCCGCTGTGCTTGGCGAGGGCTGCCGTGAAGGCGTCCGCGAAATCCTTCGTATTGCCGCTGGTTACTGGGAACAGCTCATAGGACTGGCCGGCGAGGGCATCGACATCGAAGGCCTGCACCAGCCCGGTCAGTGCGTCCCGCGTCGCGGGGTCGCCCTGAATGACCAGCGCGTTGCTGGATGGATCGGCGGTGATTGCGCCGCCCTTGGAGACATATGGCTGCAATATGGAGGCCAGTTGCGAGGCCGAGGCGTAGTGCAGCTTCAGCACCACCGAGCCGCCGAGTGCCGCACTCG
Organism: Acidocella sp.; assembly: GCA_028687415.1. GTDB lineage: Bacteria > Pseudomonadota > Alphaproteobacteria > Acetobacterales > Acetobacteraceae > Acidocella. Next base: position 6,819 of record JAQUAC010000044.1, read on the forward strand.
CGGCGAGGCCGGGCGAAGCTGCGGCCTGGTCGGTGGTGGTCACCCGGTACAGCCCGCCGGTTTGCACCAGCATGGCGTTATTCTGGGCCAGCAGGGTTTGCAGTGTTGGCAGCACCGCGTCGCGCGTCAACGGGGTGGTGGTGCGCAAGGTCACCGTGCCGCTGACCGATGGGTCTATCGTGTAGTTCACATGCAGAATGCCGCCGAGGATCTGGGCGGCGACGGCGCGGATGTCGGTATCGGCGAAATCAAAGGAAATATCACCATTGGTTTGCGGCGAGGCGGTTGCCGGCTGGCCGGCCGGCGGCGCCAGCGTACCGTAACTGGCGGTGGGGCGGGGCGGTTGCATGGCGGTGGTTGCCGGCCCGCTAATGCGGTCCTGCCCTGGCGGCAGGCTGGTGGACAATATGCCTAGTCGCGCTGGGGTGGCGGTCAGGCCGGCCGTGGGCTGCGTGGCGCAGGCGCCAAGCAGGATCAGGCCGAGGAAGGGAGGCAAGCGGGCGATGTGCATCAGATTGGATCGTTGGATAGCGGTATCGGGTTTGGCGCGTTCGCGGGCGGGGTGGCGGCTGGTGGTGCGGCGGTCACGAATTGTGGGTGCAGCGTGAGCAACCCGCCAGGTCCGGCCAGCTTTACCTCGTCAGGTGCGATGGCCTCGATTCGGTAACCGCCGATCTCGCCGCCCTCGCCGACCACCTGGGGCTTCTGCCCGGTGGCGGAGAAGATCGCGCTGCGGACGCCGTCGGTGACGATAATGGCCGAGAGGCGTGGGAGGGCGGTGTTCGCGCCAGCCTCCTGCACCGGGCGCCGGTCGGCGTTGAACAGCGGCCGTGCCAGGATTGTATCTGCCCATTGGCTTGTGGCGGCATCCGCCGCGTCATCCGGCGCGGCGGCGGGGATGGCGGGGGAAGCGCGCGGCGGTGGCGCGGTGGGGCCCGGCAGCAGCAGCTCGGCGGTGAGCAACAGGCCAAGCCCGGCGGCAAGCAACGGTATGGCTGCCTGTGGCGCGCGGATCATGGCGCCGCTCCGGCGCGGAAGCCGGACACGGAGAAATTTGCCTGCACCATGGGCTCCTGGCCAGTTCCGGGTTGGGAGCTGTTGGTGGCGCTGAACCCGTCGACGATCATGCGCGGGCGGGCCGTGTCGATTGCTTCCAGCAGCGCGATGAGCACGGGCCAGGTTGCCGTTACGCTCACCTGCATGCCGATGCGCCGCAGGGCGCCAGTCTGCTGCGCGGGCAGCAAAGCGGCGCTGTCCAGACTGGTGCCAGCTTGCGCGGCCAAGTCTTGCAGCGCCGATTGCAGATTGGCGCCGGCGACCGCATCCGTGCCGCCCGTCAGCAGCACCTGATCTCCGGCGGTGGGTAGCCCGGCGGCGTTGACCGCGGCGCGCAGGGCCGGGATCTCCTGGCCGAGTGCCGCCATGCGCGTGGCCATCTGGCGCTGCTGCGCCAGCGCCGCCGCGCGGGCCTCATACCAGCCGGTCAACGGCGCGATAATGGCGAGCCACAGCAAGGCAGCGGCGGCGGCGGTCAGGCAGAGGGCCAGCGCTTGGCCGCGCCGCCCATCCGGCAGCGTGAGGGCGCCGGACATCATGGTGATACCGCCACATGCAGGGAGAACTGGTCGGCCTTGCCGTCCGCCGTGCGGGTGACGGGGGCGGTGAAGCTGGGGTCGCGCAGCCCGGCTATGGCGGAGAGGTTGCCGATCAACCCGGCGGCGTTGGCGGATTGGCCGTCCATCGTCAGGTCGCCGGATTTGAGCGTGAGGTCGCTGAGCCAGGTGCCGTCCGGCAGCGCCGTGGTGAGGGTGGCGAGGATTTGCAGCGCGTCCCCCGCGCGGCGGGCCTGGGCGATGGCGGCGCGGCCGGACGCCGCGATGGCCAGTTGCTGGCGCAGGGCCTGGGCGGTGTGCGCCGCCGGGGCGGCGTCGGCGATGGCCTGGGCCGCCGCGTCGAGCGCCATCTGCTGGCGCAGGAAGGGGGCGGCGAGGCAGGCCAGGGCCAGCAGGCCGCAAAGTCCCGCGAGCGCTGCTTGTGGGATGCGATTTGGCCGGGGATGTGTCGCATTGAGGTCGATCCGCCCGGTCTCGGCCTCAATGAAGGCGGGGGCGAGGGGCAGGCGAGCCAGGGCTTCCAGCAGCGCCTCCATCTGCGCGCGCAGCACGAAGGAAAGCCGCAAATTTAGTTTGCCGCGAGCGCGGTCCGGGGTGAGGCCAGCGACGCCCCAATACACTTCGTCGGCGGCAAAAGGGGTGAGCCGGTCCATCTCGAAACCGATCACCGCAGTCAGGTCGCGGGCGGCTCCCAATGGCAGAGTGACGTCGCGGCAGAGCACGGTGCCGGGGGGTAGCCGCAGGCAGGTGGGCAAATGTGGGGCCGGTGGGCTGGGCAAGGGCTGGTTGAGGGGCTGGAGCTGGGTTTCCTGACCGTTGCGGCGCAACAACAAGGTGCCCGAGGGGGCATCGCCATCCGCCGCCAGCCTGTCTATGGCGATAATCAGCGCGTCTTGCCGCCAGCCCGTGCGTGAGATTCCCCCCGGAAGCAGCGACCGCATCTGGCCGACCCACCAGGCAAAAATCTCCGCGAGCATCAGGAATGGCCTCGCGCGGCCTGTGGCAGTTTCATGGCGGGTGGTTAATCGTTTCTTTCAGATATGAATAATGAAGCTTTCGCGTCATCCGCCGGGGGTGACGACGAGGTCCGGCCAGTTCCGCCCGTCAGCGAAACGGCAATGGACGCGCACCAGCAGCGGTAGCCCGGCGCCCGCCCAGGTGCTGGACCAGACAGGTGGCGCGCCGGTCTGCGGCACGAGATAGGTGACAGTGAGCCCGGCTACGCCCTGGGCCAGCAGCTCCACCTTTGGCGGGGGCGGCGGGCCGAGCGGAATGCCGGGCGGGTGCGGGGTGTAGCGCAGGATCAGATCGCCGCCGGGGGCCAGGAGGGCGGCATCGGCTAACCCGCCGATAGGCCCGGCCCCTTCCGGCAGGCGTGTGGTGAAGGCAAGTTGATCCGTCTGGCCGGTCAGGCTGCCGGGGAGGGTTTGCTCGATCATCCGGGTCAGCGCTGAATCCACAGCCGCCATATTCTCGGGCATTGCCGTGTTCCGCGCCCCGGCTGACCAGGCGGTGAGGCCGAAGCGGAAGGCCTGGGCGAGCCCGGCCATCACCAGCCCGAAGACCACGAGCGCCACCAGCATTTCCAGCAGCGTGAAGCCGGCATCACGTTTTGTCATGGGCTTGCCGCCAGCTTTTCGGTGGTGAGCGTTACCTGGCGGGTGCCGAAGCTCTCGGTGACCTGCACGGCGTAGAGGGTCAGCGCGCCGTTGGATTGCACGGGCGCGATGTGTAGCTGCCAGTGGAAGCCGCCACCATCGTCGCCGCTGAGCTGCTCGGCTTGCAGCGGCGTCAGCACGCCGATGGTGGCCAGCCGCGATTGCACCCGCACCAGCGCCTCCTGATAGCGCGCGGCGGTGAGGGTTTCCGCGGCACCGTTGAACCCGGCCTGGTAGAGCACGATGGTGGCGAGGGCGGCGATGACGAAGGCGGCCATTACCTCCAGCAGCGTGAACCCGGCCTCGGAGTGGGGGGCGTCAGGGAGCATCGGTCTGTACCCTGCCGGTCAGCCAGTCGGCGGATATGGCGATCTCCCGCCCGGCGCTGTCGAGCACGACGCGCCCGCCGCTGGCGCTGCCATCCGGTTCGAACACGATGCCCTCCGGCGGCGCCTGCACGGTGACGGTCAGCCAGCCGGGCAGGCGCGGCAAGGTGAAGGCCACGGGCTGGCCCTGGGCGATGGCGTTGCCGCGCGCGGCGCGCATCGCCCCAGCCACCTGCCGCGCGGCGGCCTGGGTTTGCAGCCAGTGGCTGCGCGGCGGGCCAAACCCGGAGATCAGCGCCAGCGCCAGCCCCATCACCGCGATGACCACGATCATCTCCAGCAGCGTGAAGCCCGCCTGCCGCGTGTTACTGGGCGATGTCATTGAGGCTCAGCATTGCCAGCAGCAGCGAGGAGACGATGCCCGCGACCGCCGCCCCCATGAGAATGGTGATGGCGGGAACCAGCAGCGCCACCAGCCGTTGCAGCGCCAGACGGGTGCGCTCCTCGTGGATGTCGGCGGCGCGCAGGGCCAGGGGGCCGAGTTGCGCCGTCTCCTCGCCCAGCCGCAGCAGATGCACGAGGCGGGTGGGAAAAATGGCGGCGCGTTGCAAAGCGCGGGCCATGCCCTGGCCGGTCTTCACGCTTTCCGCCGCCGCCGTCACCGCGCTTTGCGCCGCGCGGTTGCCCAGTACCTCCTGTACGATCCCGAGCGCGGCCAGCAGCGGCACGCCATTGACCAGCAGCATGCCGAGTGTGCGGGCAAAGCGGGCGGCCAGGATCTCGCGCGTCAGCCCGCCCAGTATGGGCAGGCGCAGCACCAGCCGGTCGGCCAGCAGTTTTGGTGCGGGGCGCCGCAAGGCTTGGTGGGCGGCAACCGCCAGCACGGCCAAAACTGCCAGCGCGAATAGTCCGTAGGCCGAGACCGCGTTCCCGGTGGCGAGCAGAAAGGCGGTGGAAGCGGGCAGGGCGACGCCGTTCTCGGCGAAGAGCGGCACGAATTGCGGCAGTACCTGGGTGAGCAGCAGCACGATGGAGCCGGTGGCGGCGAC